>JACDAP010000190.1 GCA_013695395.1 Solirubrobacterales bacterium | reverse complement strand
CTCATCGCCCGGCACCGAAAACGGCGGGCGGTTCGCACGAGCCCGGCTCAGCCCTCCCAGCGGGGGGCGCCCGCCCGGAGCTCCTCCCGGGCGACGGAGGCGCGCTCGTGCACGGCGGCCCGTGTCTCGTCGTCGAAGCGCCGCCAGCTCGCGACGGCCCGCCGAGTGCGTCGGTTCGCCGCCAGGAGGTCCTCGTGTCGGTCGACGAAGTCCCAGTAGAGCGCCGTGACCGGGCAGGCCTTCACGCCGTGCTTCTCGCTCGGGGAGAAGCGACAGCCGCGGCAGTGGTCGCTCATCTTCGAGATGTAATTGCCCCCGGCGGCGTAGGGCTTGGTCATCATCTCGCCGCCGTCGGCGAAGAGCGCCATACCCGCCGCGTTCGGCGCCATGACCCATTCGGCGCCGTCGACGAACGCGCCCTGGAACCAGCGCACGAGCTCCCACGGCTCGGTCCCGCTCGTCAGGCCGATCGTGCCGAGCACCATCAGCCGCTCGATGTGGTGGGCGTAGCCGGTCTCGGCCACACCGGCGACCACACGGTCCAGGCAGTTCCACCCGGTCTCGCCGCCCCAGTAGGCCTCACCGAGCGGCTCGTGCGCGGCGAGCGCGTTCCGCTCCGGCCATTGCTCCGCGCGCAGCCAGTACATCCCCCAGACCCATTCGCGCCAGCCGATCACCTGGCGGACGAACCCCTCGACGCTCTGCAGCGGCGCGTCCCCCGCGTGGTAGGCGCGCTCGGCCGCGCGGACCGCGGTGAGCGGGTCGAGCACCCCCAGGTTGAGGGGGACGCTGAGCAGCGCGTGGAAGAGGAAGCGCTCGCCCTCGACCATCGCGTCCTGCCAGGGACCGAACTCGGGGAGCCGGTCGTCGACGAAGCTCTTGAGCGCGCGCTTGGCCTCCGCGGGGGTCACCGCGAAGCGCCGCGGCCCGTCGGCCCCGAAGAGGTCGAGATCGAGCGCGTCGACGTCGGCGCGGACCTCCTCGTCGATGGCGCCCTCGCGGGGCCGGTAGGGCGTCGGTGCCGAGAGCCGCTCCTTCGGCGGCTTGCGGTTCTCGGTGTCGAAGTTCCAGCGCCCGCCCTCGGGCTCGCCCTCCGCGTCGACGAGCAGGCCGAAGCGGCGGCGCTGCTCACGGTAGAAGTCCTCCATCACGAGACGCTTGCGGCCCCGGGCCCAGTCGGCGAACGCCTCGGGCGCGGTGAGGAACTGGTTCGAAGGGACCTGGCGGACGCCGAGGCGCTCCAGCCCGCGACCGGCGGAGGCCGAGTTCGGGGCGGTGCAGACGACATCGTCGAAGCCGTCGAGCCCGGCCTTCAGGCTTGCCGCGCCGCGGCGCTCGACCACCTCGACCGCTCCCGCGTCGCGCAGCTCCTGTGCGAAGTGGCGCATCCCGCTGAGCACGAGATGCACCCGCTGCCGGTGGGTGCGCAGCCGCCGCATCCCGCCGGTCGACTCGACGAAGAGCACCCGGTCGGCACCCTCGAGCGCCGGGTTCTCGCGCATGAGCTGGTCGCCGAGGATCAGCGCGGTGTGTCCCATCGGGCGGGATACGTGCCCGGGCTCCATGAGGCCCACGCCTGCCGCCCACCGAGCAGCGCTTCGCGGGCAAGGAGTCACCGGCGCGCCCGGCGATGGGTTGTGCGGATTGGCTCGCCCTGAGCAAGTCAATGCGCACAACGTGCTCCCGACGAGGCCGTCACCCGGGATCAACGCGGCCGTCACCGCCGGAACGGGGCTGCGGGTACGCTCGCCGTCGTGCCTGCGAAGCCCCTCAGCGAGGTCGTCGAGGCCGGCTGGGCGCAGGCCCTCGCGCCGGTCGCGCCGCAGGTGACGGCGATGGGCGACTTCCTCCGGGCCGAGGTCGCCGCGGGCCGCCCGCACCTCCCGGTCGGCGAGCACGTGCTGCGCGCGTTCACCCTTCCGTTCGCCGACGTCCGGGTGCTGATCGTCGGTCAGGACCCGTACCCCACGCCCGGCCATGCGGTCGGCCTCTCCTTCTCGGTCTCGCCGGAGATCCGGCCGCTCCCGCCGAGCCTGCGGAACATCTTCGCCGAGTACGCCGAAGATCTCGGTCACCCCGCGCCCGCCACCGGCGACCTCATCCCCTGGGCACACGCCGGCGTCTGCCTGCTGAACCGCTCGCTGACCGTCCGCCCCGGTGAGGCGAACTCCCACCAGGGCAAGGGATGGGAGGCGGTCACCGAGCAGGCAATCCGCGCCCTGGCCACTCGTGGTGGACCACTCGTAGCGATCCTGTGGGGGCGGAACGCCCGCCAGCTGAAGCCGCTGCTCGGCGACGTGCCCGCCATCGAGTCCGCGCACCCCAGCCCGCTCTCGGCGCGGAACGGGTTCTTCGGCTCGCGTCCGTTCAGCCGGGCGAACCTTCTGCTGGTCGAGCAGGGCGCCGGGCCAGTGGACTGGCGCCTGCCCTGATCGACCGACTTCGTCTTCTCCTGGGTCCATACGACCCATCGGACGCCGAGTTCGTACGCCCCGCTACCAGCGGAGCAGGCCCACGCCACGAGGCCCCAGCGGGCTCAGCCCCGCGCCGCGAGCGCCCAGCGCAGCGCGCCCGCCAGCAGGCGGCG
>JACDAP010000157.1 GCA_013695395.1 Solirubrobacterales bacterium | reverse complement strand
CTCGCGTTCTCCGTGGGCTGGGGGTCGACGGCGCCGGGCGTCGGGCTCTACGCCGCGCTGGCCTGCGCCGACGAGGGGATGTACGCCGACAAGCGGGCCGGTCGGCGGTCCGCGGGCTGAGGGGAGCGAGCACACCTCCGTCGCCGGGGCGGTCGCGATCTCCCGGCGCGGGCGTCAGGCGAGGCGACCGAGCACGGCGAGCAGCCGGTCGCGGCCGAGGCCCGACGCGCCGTCCGCGTCCCGGGTGAGGTGCCCGTGGAGAGCGCCGAGGAACGACTGGGACGGCTGGTACCGAGGTATCGCGGCTCGGGCGCCAACCGTGCGATCGCACCATCGAAATATCCCGCTCGAACCATCATTCGGCCAGATCCCGGTTCGGCGGTTGGTCCTGCCTAGATTCCGGGTATACGTTCGCTTTCTGAAGAGCCTTGGGACGACGCGGCCGGATCTGAGACATTCAAGCCTGCTGCGCCATTCGAGTCCTCGCCCCGATCGCGGCCCCCGGGTTGCAGCATGGAGACCACATGGCGTTTCAAGCACCGCGACACGGGGGGAACACATCCGCTCGCCGCATCCGCCGCACCCTCAGGAGGACCGCCGGCCTCCTCGGCCTCGCCGGACTCCTCGCCGGCTCGGCCGCATCGCCGGCCGCCGCGGCTCCGGCTGCGGTGGGACTCGGCACGGCCGGGAACTTCGCGGTCCTCGGCGGCAGCACCGTCACGAACACCGGCCCCACCGTCGTGCGGGGCGATCTCGGCCTGAGCCCGGGGACCTCCGTCACCGGGTTCCCGCCCGGCCAGGTCCTCGACGGCACGACGCACGTCGCGGACGCAGAGGCAGCGCAGGCGCAGGCCGACCTCGTCCTCGCCTACGACGACGCCGCCAGCCGCCCCGCGGACGCCAGCATCTCCGGCGATCTGGGCGGGACCACCCTGCCCGCGGGCGTGTACACGTCGGCCAGCTCGATCGGCCTCACCGGCGACCTGACGCTCGACGCGCAAGGCGACCCCAACGCGGTCTTCATCTTCCAGGCCGGCTCCGACCTCACGGTCGGCTCCGGAAGCCGCGTGCTGCTCCAGGGTGGGGCGCAGGCGTGCAACGTGTTCTGGCAGGTGGGTTCCTCGGCCACGATCGGTACCGGGAGCGCGTTCGTCGGCAACATCCTCGCGCTGACCTCCATCACGTTGACCACCAGCGCGACCCTCGACGGCCGGGCCCTCTCGCGCAACGGCGCGGTGACCCTGGACACCAACAACGTGGCCAGGTCGCTGTGCACCACGCCACCCGCCGCCGGCACGCCGACCGGCACAGCAGCCACAAATCCGGGGAGCCCCGCGCCCGCGGCGGCCGGACCCCCCGCGGGCACGACCAGCCTGAGCCCCGGCACGGGCACGGGGGTCAAGAAGAAGGCTCCCGCGACGTCCACGACGTTCGTGCGAGCCACACTGCGGGTGCCGCGGGTGTGCGGCGCGGGGTCCGGCATGGTCGCGATCAAGGGCCGCGGCATCCGACGGGTGGACTTCCTGCTCGACGGCAGGCGGATCGCCCGGGTGACCCGTCGTGACCGCAGCGGCAACTACCGCACGCGGGTCCGCGTCGCCCGGGGCCAGGCCGCGCGCGTGAGCGCACGCGTCGTATTTACCAAGGCCAGCGGCGCCCGCACCCGGATCCTGCGGCTCTCGGTGCGCAGGTGCAAGGTCGCCCGCGTGAACCCGAGATTCACGGGATGAGGTCCGCACGGGCGGCGACCGCCGGCGCGGTCCTGCTCGTCCTCGCGCTCGCGGGCCCCGCCGTGGCGAGCACCGCGCCCGCCACGGAGCGGGGCGTCCTCAGCAACCAGCAGGACACGACGCGCTGGGCCCACGCCACGAGCGAAGCGATCGTCCATGCCCGACCGGACGGACGCTCCCGGGCGAGCGGGCGCCTGCGCCGGCGCACCGAGGACGGCCGGCCGGAGGTGTACGTCGCGATCCGCACGGGCGGCACCGACGACGCCTGGGTGCAGGTCGAGCTCCCCCGGCGACCGAACGGCAGCCGCGGCTGGGTGCCGGCCTACGCCCTCGGGCCCCTGCACCTGCGGCGAACGGTCCTCACGATCGACCGCGCACGCCGGACCGCGGTGCTGAAGGACGCCGGACGGACGATCTGGCGATCACGCGTGGGCGTCGGCAAGGCGAGCACGCCGACCCCGGCCGGGCGCTTCTACATCCGGGAGGGGCTGCGCCTTCGCAGCCGGGACGGCATCTACGGCCCCTACGCCTTCGGGACGAGCGCGTACTCCGTGCTCAGCGACTGGCCCGGCGGCGGCGTGATCGGGATCCACGGGACCAACCAGCCGGAGCTCATCCCCGGCAGCCCCTCCCACGGGTGCGTCCGGGTCCCGAACGACGCGATGCGCCGGCTGGCCAAGCGGATGCCGATCGGCACACGGGTCGTCATCCGCTGAGACAGGTGGCGGGCTGCTCAGCCCGGTACCGGCGGCGCGCTCACGCGTCACCGAGCTCGGCAACGACCTCGGAGACGACCTCGACGATCGCCCGCACGTCGGCGTCGGTCGTGCGGTGATTGACCACGCAAGCCCGCAGACACGGCACGCCGTCGAGCACGGCTCCCGCGATGAGCAGGCGGCCGTCCGCGTTGACCGCGTCGACGACCTGAGCGTTATGCGCGAACGGGTCGGCATCCTCGGGCGGGATCACGCGGAAGCAGACCGCGGAGAGCTGCGGAGCGAGCAGGAGCTCGAGCCCCTCTTCGGCCTCCACGAGCCCGGCGAGCATCGCGGCCTGCGCGAGGTTGCGCTCGATCGCCGCCCGGATCGCGTCGGCACCGTGCACGCGGAAGGCGAGCCAGAGCTTGAGCGCCCGCAGTGGCCGCGAGTACTCGAGCGTGCGGTCGACCGGGTGGATCTCGTCGTGCGGGTGCGGCATGTAGCTCTCCTGGTGGGAGAAGGCCGCCTCCAGCCGCCCGGCCTCCCGCATCAGCAGCACGCTGCACGCCTTCGGGACGTAGAGCCACTTGTGCGCGTCGACGGTCGCCGAGTCGGCCCGGTCGAGCCCGGCGAAGCGCCAGCCCGCCGCCGTGGTCGACGCCGCGGGAAGCCCGTAGGCGCCGTCCACGTGCAGCCACACGCCGCGAGCGGAGCAGACCTCGGCCAGGCCGGCGAGGTCGTCGACGGTGCCGGTCAGCGTCGTGCCCGCAGTGGCCACCACCGCGACCGGAACGACGCCCGTCGAGAGGTCGGCGTCGATCGCGCTCGCACAGGCCTCGACGTCCATCCGCCGGTCGTCGTCGAGCGCGATGCGTCGCACGTTGTCGGCGCCGAGCCCAAGGACCTCCCCGGAGCGCTGCACGGAGTAGTGGGCCTCGGCCGAGGTGTAGAGCGCGGCGCGGCGGCCGTCCGCGCCGCTCCGGCGGAAGCCGGGCAGGGCCCGCTCACGGGCGGCGGCCAGCGCGGTCAGGTTCGAGATCTGGCCGCCGGCCGCCATCACCCCGTCGGCCGCGCCGCCGAAGCCGACGAACGCGTCGACCCAACGCACGACCTGCCCCTCCAGGAGGTCGGCCCCGCCGGCGGTGACCGCCGCGTTGACGTCGTGGGAGGCCATCAGCGCGTCGGCCAGGACTCCGATCTCGAGCCCGGACGAGGCCACGTAGGCGAAGAACCGCGGGCGCACCTGGCTCAGCGAGACGTCGAGCACCTCGGCGGCCGCGTCGAGCGCCGCGCGCGCGTCGCTCGGCCCGGCGGGCAGCGGCTCGCGCAGCAGTCGCTCGTGGCGCCCCGTGACGGGCGGCTGGTACTCGCGGGCGTGGTCGAACTCCTCCCAGGCGCCCGCGATCAGGCCGGCCGCATGCTCGAGCACCGCCTGTCGTTCCGGGAGCGCGAGCGCGCTTGTCTCCGGGCGGTCCTGCTCCTCGCCCCTCACCCCGTCACCCCGCACCACCGGACCGGGAGCGCCCGCGGGGCCCGGAACTCCCAGCCACTGAACGGGACCGCCTCCCCCGGGGCCAGCGCGAGGTGCGGGGCCCGTTCGAGCAGGCGCCGTAGCGCGATCCGCTCGAGCCCGCGGGCGAACGCGTGGCCGGAGCAGAAGTGCGGGCCGAAGCCGAAGGTCGCCGCGCGCTGCCGCGTGCGGTGGAGGTCGAAGCGCTCGCCGTCCTCGAAGCGGGCTTCGTCGCGGTTGGCCGAGGCGAGCACCGCCGCCACCGGGGCGTCCGCCGGCAGGGCCACGCCGCCGAGCTCGAGCGCGACGGTCGTCCGCCGCCCCTGAGTGCCGATCGGCGCCGCCCAGCGCATCCCCTCCTCGATCGCGGCCGGCAGCAGCGCGTCGAGATCGGCGCGCACGTCCGCAAGCTGCTCCGGGTGGGTGAGCAGGCAGAAGAGCACCGTCCCTGCCCCATGACCGGGCTCCTGCATCCCTCCGAGCAGCAGGACCTTCAGTGAGGGCATCACGAGCTCCGGGCTCCGGCTCTCCCCATCAGGCATTCCCTCGTGAAGCATGTGCGAGATCAGGCTGTCGTCGGGCTCGGCGGCCAGCCGGGCCAGGCGCGGGCCGATCGCCTCGTCGATCTCCGCGCAGGCCGCGTCGCAGGTCGCCTGCTTGCTCGGGTCGCGCTCGAAGTTCGTCGCCCCCTCGGCCAGGCCGGCGAACCAGCGCCGCAGGGTGGCCGCGTCGAGATCGCCAAGGCCCAGCAGCGCCCCCAGCCCGAGGACGGACACCGGCTCGAGGTACTCCGCCATCAGCTCGGCTCCGTCGCGGTCCTCGGCCAGCAGAGCTTCGAGCAGTCGGTCACAGGTCGGCCCGATCAGCTCCTCGACGTAGCCCTCCACCTCACGCGGGCGCAGCCGAGCGCCCACGCCCTGCCGGAGCTCCTGGTGGACCTCCCCGTCGCAGGTCAGGATCGTCGGGGAGCCGAAGCTGCGATCGATCGGGGAGCCGGGCATGTCGGCCGCGAAGGACCCCGGCTCGGAAGCCACCCGCACGGCCTCCGCCCAGCGCGTCGCGAGCCACATTCCGACCGCCGGGACCCAGGCCACCGGCTCCTCCGCGCGCAGCCGGGCGTAGATCGGGTACGGATCCCGGTCCAGCGCCTCGACCGAGACCCGCGCCGCGAAGCTACCGGTGGCCTGCGCGCTCACTCCCGCTCCTCGTAGTGCGCTCCGATCGTCGCGTAGTCGTCCGGGCGGCTCTTCTTCATCCGGAAGCCGACAGCCGCCCCGACCGCAGCGGCGATGAACAGCAGCGCGGGCAGGATCACCGAGCGGTCGTCGAGCGGCGCGTCCTGGGCACCGGTGATGAGCACGTTGAAGTTGAACAGGGCCAGGACGAAGACGATCGTCAGCAGCACCCCGGCGAGCGCCGGCGCGATCCGGGTCGCCCACGCCCCCTCGTCGTGCGCCCGCTTGGCGAAGTACCCGATGACCGCGAACGAGGAGAGCGCGAGCAGCGCGAGGACCCCGAGCGCACCGAGGTTCGTGAGCCAGGTGAACAGCTCGAGGATCGGGTCGGAGCCGCTCAGCGCGAAGATGGCCACGACGACGAAGGCGAGCACGCTCTGCGCGGCGGAGCCCACGAACGGCGAGCCGGTGCTCGGCCGCACACGCGCGAACACGGACGGGAGGACCTTGGCCCGCCCGAGCGCGTAGCCGTAGCGGGCCACCGCGTTGTGGAAGGAGAGCATCGCCGCGAAGAGGCTCGTGCAGAAGAGCAGGACGGCGACGTCAGCCACGAACGTCGAGATCTGGCCGTCGAGCACGATGAAGAGGATCGTCGTCGGATCGGGAGCGGCCCCGTCGGGCGTGGTGAACCCACCCCGCACCAGCGCCTCGGCGCTCGTGGCCGTGTCCGGACCGACCGCGTTGGCCAGCATGAGCGCCGAGAAGGCGTAGAAGAGCGACGTGATGCCGAGCGCGATGTAGGTCGCCTTGGCCACCGTCTTGCGCGGGTTCTTGCACTCCTCCGAGTAGATCGCCGCCGACTCGAAGCCGGTGAAGGCCGCGGTGGAGAAGACCAGGGCCGCGCCGAGACCGGCCCCGAAGGCGATCGTCGGGTCGAAGCCCTGGAAGGACATCCCCTGTGGCCCCGGGTCGCCGATGACCACGAGGTCGAAGACGGCGACGACGATGATCTCAGTCGTCAGGAAGATCGCGAGCAGCTTCGCGTTCAGGTCGATGCGCAGCCAGCCGAGTACGCCGATGAGCGCGATCGCGACGAAGATCCAGGCCCACCAGCTCAGGTCGATACCGGTCTTGTCGAGCATGAAGCCGGCGAAGACCGCGCCGAAGAGCCCGGAGATGCCGATCTGCATCGCGTTGTAGGAGACGAGCGCGACGAACGCGGTCGCCACGCCGCCGACCCGGCCGAGCCCCTGCGAGACGTAGGCGTAGAACGCCCCCGCGTTGGTGATGTGGTGGCTCATAGCCGCGTATCCGGCGACGAACAGGGCGAGGATCCCGCCGAGGACCAGGAACAGCAGCGGGACGCCGGCGTTCCCGGTCACCAGGTAGGTGCTCGAGACCCCGCCGGCGACGACGGTCAGCGGCGCCGAGGCGGCCACGATGAAGAAGACGATGTCGGCGACGCCGAGCTGGCGCCGGCTGAGCGCGCCTCCGGCGTTCGCGGCGACGCCACTGGTGGCGTCCGATGGTGTGCTGAGCGACATGGGTGTGCCTTTCGCTGTGGATCTGCGGTCAGCGGACGCTGCCGTCGAGGATCTGGAGGGTCTTGAGGTCGGAGTAGAAGTCGAGGGCGTAGTCGCCGCCCTCGCGGCCCATGCC
>JACDAP010000130.1 GCA_013695395.1 Solirubrobacterales bacterium | reverse complement strand
CAGGAGCTCCATGCAGCGCGAGCGTACGCGAGCGATCGGCCCGCGCGCCGGGTTCGTAGGGTTCTTGCAGATGCCCCACTCCCCCGCAGCGCGCTAGATGGCCGACGTCCTCGTCACCGGTGCAACCGGTTTCCTCGGTGCCGCGCTGCTGCCCCGCCTCCAGCAGGAGGGGCACATGGTGCGCGCCTACGCGAGGCGGCCGGAGGCGGTCGTCGGCGACGTGCCCGTCGTGCAGGGAGACGCCGTGGAGGGAACGGGGCTCGACGCCGCCTTGGACGGGATCGACGTCGCCTACTACCTCATCCACTCGATGGAGGGAGCGAGCTCCTCGAAGAGCTTCGACAGCCTGGAGCTGCGTTCGGTGGAGAACTTCGCGGCCGCCGCCCAACGGGCCGGAGTACGCCGGACGGTCTATCTGGGCGGGCTCCTGCCCACCGACAAGCAGGCCTCCCGCCACCTCGGCTCCCGCCTGGCCGTGGAGGAGACGCTCCTCGGCGGAGCGACCCCGGAGGCGGTCGCCTTCCGCGCCTCCCTGGTGGTCGGCGCACGCTCGCGCTCCTTCCGCTTCCTCGTGCGCCTGGTCGAGCGCGCGCCGCTGCTCCCCCTCCCGGCCTGGGCGGACAACCGCACCCAGCCGATCGACGAGCGCGACGTCGTGGCGCTCCTGCTGGCCGCGGCCAGCTCCGAGAAGGTGACCGGCCCGCTCTCGCTCGACGCGGCCGGCCCGGACGTCGTCACCTACGGGGAGATGGTCGAGGCGATCCGCGACCACCTGCTGCTCGGCCGGCCGGCGATCCGGCTGCCGCTCACGATGACGCCGATCGCCGCGAAGATCGCCGCCGCGATCGCTGGTGAGGACGTGGGCCTGATCGAGCCGCTCATGGAGAGCCTCGAGACCGACCTGCTCCCGCGCGACGAGTCCGCCCCGGGGTTCTTCGGGGTCCGGATGCACTCCTTCGACTCCGCCGTCGAGCACGCGCTGGGTGTGTGGGAGCGCACGGAGACGCTCGCCGGACGCTGATGTCTGATTCTCGGACGCTTTTACGGGTAGTGACGGCCCATGAGTGAAGTCCGCGTGTCCATCGAGATCGACGCCCCGCCGGGGGAGGTCTTCACCGCCGCCATGGAGCCCGACCGCACGCCCGACTGGGTCACGATCGTGCTGCGGGTGGAGGGCCACGACGACGGAGAGTTGCGCGAGGGCTACAAGATGCGCCAGCGGCTCTGCCTGCGCGGCGTGCCGTTCACCGTGGAATGGGAACTCACCGAGCTCGACGCGCCGCGCTTCGCCCGGTGGGAGGGCAAGGGGCCCGCGCGGTCCAAGGCGATCACCGAGAACCGGCTCGAGCCGCACGGTGACGGAACCTGCTTCACCTACACCAACGAGTTCAAGACGCCGTTCGGGCCGCTCGGCAGGGTCGCCGCGGGGGCGATCATGGGTGGCCTTCCCGAACGGGAGGCGACCGCTTCCCTGCAAGCCCTGAAGCAGCTCGTCGAGAAAGGCAGCACATGAGTGAGGTCCACACCTCCATCGACATCGACGCGACCCCGGAGGAGATCTTCGACATCGCCCTCGACGCGACGCGTCTGGGTGATTGGGTGACGATCCACAAGGCGCTCCTGAGCGCCGACGACGGCCCGCCGCAGGAGGGCATGAAGATGCGGCAGCGGCTCGTGCTGCGGGGTGCGCCCTTCAAGGTGACGTGGGAGCTCGTGGCCTGCACCCGCCCCACGCACGCCGAGTGGAAGGGCAAGGGGCCCGCGCGCTCGAAGGCGGAGACCGAGTACGCGCTTGAGGCGCTGCCCGACGGGGGCACGCGCTTCTCCTATCGCAATTCGTTCACCGCACCGCTCGGACCGCTCGGTGCCGTCGCGGGGAACGCGCTGGTCGGAGGGTTGCCGGAAAAAGAGGCGATCGCCTCACTCAGGGCGCTCAAGGCGCTGGTGGAGAAAAACTCAGGCTAGTTTTCCATTACAGTCAGTCGCATGACTGACTTTCTGGATGAGAAGAAGCAGGAGATCAAGGCGCGACTCGACGAGCTCGCGCCGCTGATCGACGAGCACGCGAGGCTGCAGGCCGCCTACGACGCGCTGATCGGCGCCGAGGCGAAGCCCGCCGCTCCCCGCGCATCGCGTCGCTCCTCCACGGGCAAGCGCTCCTCCGCGGCCAAGCGCTCCTCGGGTAGCGGCAGCGGGCGCCGCGGGCGACCCAAGGGCTCGGGCACCCGCTCCAAGGAGGCGCTCAAGCTCGTCACCGAGCGTCCGGGCATCACGATCCCGGAGATCGCGGAGGCGATGAGCATCAAGCAGAACTACCTCTACCGCGTGATGCCCGACCTGCAGAAGGAGGGCCTGGTCCGCAAGGAGGGCCGCGGCTGGCACGCACTCGAGGCGGCCTGAGGCGCCGACCCCGGGGGTTCCATGTTGGTGAGTGCGGATACACGCCCACCATTCGGACGCCCATCCGCACTCAGCAGAACGAGGCGGTGAGTGCGGATGCACGCCCACCATTCGGGCGCCCATCCGCACTCAGCGTGGCTCAGCCGATCAGGCCAAGGCCCTTCACCGCGTCGCGCTCCCCCTCGAGCTCGGCGACGGTGATGTCGATCTTCGACTGCGCGAACTCGCCGACCTCGAGGCCCTGCTCGATCGTGTAGCTGCCGTCACCGGTCACGCGGACCGGGAACGAGGAGACGATGCCCTCGGCCACGCCGTAGGAGCCGTCGGACGGGACCGCCATCGAGACGAGGCCCTCGGCACCGAGGGTCCAGTCGTGGATGTGGTCGACCGCTGCGCTGGCCGCGCTGGCCGCGCTGGAGGCGCCGCGCGCCTCGATGATCGCCGCCCCGCGCTTGCCGACCTTCGGCAGGTACTCGTTCTCGTACCAGTCCATGTCATCGACGGCCTCGACCGCCGGCTTGCCGTTGACCTTCGCGGTGAAGAGGTCGGGGAACATCGTCGGGGAGTGGTTGCCCCAGATCGCGAGATCCTCGATCTCGGTTACGCTCACGCCGAGCTTGGTGGCGAGCTGTGCGTAGGCGCGGTTCTGGTCCAGGCGTGTCATCGCCGTGAAGCGCTCCTTGGGGACGTCGGGCGCGTTGGCCGCCGTGATGAGCGCGTTCGTGTTGGCGGGGTTGCCGACCACGAGCACCTTGATGTCGTCGGCGGCGCCGGCGTTGATCGCCTCGCCCTGCGGCTTGAAGATGGCGCCGTTGGCCTCGAGCAGGTCTGCGCGCTCCATCCCCTTGGTTCGCGGGCGCGCGCCGATGAGCAGCCCGACGTTGCAACCGTCGAAGGCCTGCTTCGCGTCGGAGGTGATCTCGACGGACTCGAGCAGCGGGAAGGCGCAGTCGAAGAGCTCCATCGCGGTGCCCTCGGCGGCCTTCAGCGCCGGCTCGATCTCCAGGAGGTTGAGCTTGATCTTCTCGTCCGGCCCGAGCAGCTGCCCGGACGCGATGCGGAAGAGGACGGCGTACCCGATGGCGCCCGCGGCGCCGGTGACAGTGACGGTTTTGGACATGCGCCGGAACCTACCCGACCGGCCCCCGCGCCCACCCCTCGCCCCCCCACCGTGAACCGCCCGCCATATTCATCGCTCGGCGCGGAACATGGCGGGCGGTTCGTTTCCGGGGGCCAGATCAGACGCCGGATCAGCGAGGCGGACCCCGCGGCAGCCGTCCGCGCGGCGCTCAGATCGCGGCGACCAGCGCGTTGAGCGTCGCGCTCGGGCGCATCGCGGCGGCGGCTTTCTCGCGGTCCGGGCGGAAGTAGCCGCCCAGGTCGACCGGAGCGCCCTGCGCGGCCGCTAGCTCATCCACGATGGTCTCCTCCGCGGCCGCGAGCTTCTCCGCGACCGGGCCGAAGCGCTCGGCCAGCTCGGCGTCGTCGGACTGCGCGGCGAGCTCGCGCGCCCAGTTCAGCGCGAGGTAGAAGTGGCTGCCGCGGTTGTCGAGCTCCCCCACCTTGCGGGACGGCGAGCGGCCTTCCTCGAGCAGCGTGCCGGTCGCGCGGTCGAGCGTCTGCCCCAGAAGCCGTGCCCGCCCGTTGTCAGTCTTGTCGGCCAGGAACTCGAGCGAGACGGCCAGGGCGAGGAACTCGCCGAGGGAGTCCCAGCGCAGGTGGCCCTCCTTCTCGAACTGCTGGACGTGCTTGGGGGCCGAGCCGCCCGCGCCCGTCTCGAAGAGGCCGCCGCCCTGCATGAGCGGCACGATCGAGAGCATCTTGGCGCTCGTGCCGAGCTCGAGGATGGGGAAAAGATCGGTGAGGTAGTCGCGCAGGACGTTGCCGGTGACCGAGATTGTGTCCTCACCCCGGCGTGCGCGCTCCAGGGTGAACCGCGTCGCCTCCGCGACGTCCATGACCTCGATCTGCAGCCCGTCGGTGTCGAGCTCCCCCAGGGCCGGACGGACCTTCTTGAGGAGCTCGGCGTCGTGGGCGCGGGTCTCGTCGAGCCAGAAGACCGCAGGCGCGCCGGTCGCGCGGGCGCGGTCGACAGCGAGGCGGATCCAGTCCTGGATCGGGGCGTCCTTGGCCTGACAGGCGCGCCAGACGTCGCCGGGCTCGACGTCGTGCTCGATGAGCGTCGTCCCGCTCGCGTCGACGACGCGGACGGTGCCGGCGGACTCGACCTCGAAGGTCTTGTCGTGCGAGCCGTACTCCTCGGCCTTCTGGGCCATGAGGCCGACGTTCGGGACCGTGCCCATCGTGCGGGGGTCGAGGGCGCCGTTGGCCTTGTGGTCGTCGATGACGGCTCGGTAGACGCCGGCGTAGGACGAGTCCGGGA
>JACDAP010000068.1 GCA_013695395.1 Solirubrobacterales bacterium | reverse complement strand
TGGGTTAGTGAGCGAATGACAGACGGGCAACACGAGGCTGGGGAGGATCGCACCAGCGCGCCCGCCAATGGAGCGTTGATCGCTCGGCGGCGGGGCCCGTTGCTGTGGATCTCGCTGATCGTGCTTGGCCTGCTGACCGCGGTGCTGATCGGCGCCTGGATCGCACGACGCCCGATTGCCGAGCATTTCATCGAACAGGAATTGAACCGGCGCGGGGTTCGCGCGACCTATACGCTGGAATCGATCGGGCTGCATAACCAAGTCATCCGCGATCTCACGATCGGCGACCCGGCGAGCCCCGACCTCACCGCGCGCTACGCCAAGATCCAGATGCGGGTGCTGTGGAATGGCAGCGTCGAAGTGTATCGTATCGCGGCGCGCGGGGTGCGGCTTCGCGGCGAATTGCGGCGCAGCGGCAAGGTCAGCTGGGGCGAGATCGACAAATTGCTCCCGCCGCCGAGCGGCAAGCCGTTTCGCCTGCCCGACATTTCGGTCGATATCGCGGACACGGCGATCGCGCTCAAGACGCCGTATGGCAATCTTGGCTTCGCGGTGGCTGGCGTCGGCAATCTGACCGGTGGTTTCAGGGGTCGGATGGCGGTTGCGGGGCCAAAGCTGGTGACCGGCGCGTGCGTGCTCGACGGGCTCACCGGCAATGTCGCACTCGGGGTTGAAGCGCGGCGGCCGAACATCAAGGGGCCGATTGCCGCCACTCAATTCGTCTGCCCGAGAAGCCGGATGGCGATGATTGCGCCGCGGCTAGAGCTCGACAGCGGGTTCAGCGAGGCGTTCGAGCGGTTCGACGGCAATGGACGGCTCAGCGTTGCTTCGTTCGCAGCGGGTGACAATGGCCTCGCCAATCTCAATGCGCTGATCGGATTCAAGGGCAATGCGAGCGACGCTGGGGGGCGGATCAAGCTATCGGCTCAGCGCGGGCGACTGGGAGCGATTTTCGCCGGCACAACGCGGCTCGACGGCAACTATCGGCTGTGGGCCGGCCGCGGAGAACTGGCACTGTCGGCCGACTACCGCGCGGACAGCGCAACCTTGGCGCCGGCATTGGTAGCGCCGCTAGTCGCGCCGCTTGAATCGGCGAGTGGAACGCCACTCGGCCGCGTCGGTGAGGCAATTGCCTCCGCCATCCGCCGCACCGCGAGCAATTTCAGCGCCACCGGCCATTTGAGCTTGGTCAATCTGCGCGGCGGCGGCGGAGTGCGGATCGAAACCGCCGACGTGCGTTCCGCCGGCGGGGCGCGGGTGATGGTCTCGGGCGGCGACGGCGTAACCTATTATTGGCCCGATGCTCGACTTCGGATCGACGGCAATATCGCGATCGGCGGCGGCGGACTGCCGCGTGCTGACATCACCCTCGACCAGCCCCGCCAGGGCGGACCGATGAGCGGAGAAGCGCGGATCGCGCCGTATGAGGCTGGCGGGTCGCGGCTGGCGCTTGCGCCAATCACCTTCCAGGCCGCGCGGGATGGTTCGACCGCGATCAACACGGTCGCGTTGCTTGATGGGCCGTTTTCGGGAGGATTCGTGCGCGGGCTTCGAATCCCGATCAGCGGGACGATCGGCGGACCGGGCGGCGGCTTCGCCTTCGGTCGCGGCTGCATCGACGCGCGTTTCCAGTCGCTGACGGTGGGAGCGCTCAAGCTCGACGCGGTTCGATTGCCGCTGTGCGCAGCTGGCCGGGCGGTGGTTTACAAGGATGGACGGGGTCCGGTGCAGATCGGCGCGGTGACCCGCAATTTACGGCTCGGCGGGCAGCTTGGCAAATCGCCGTTCGCAATGACCTCGGCCGAGGCGCGGCTGACTGGGGGCGACCGCTTTTCCTTGACCGGGCTCGGGCTGCAACTCGGCCGGTCAAATTCACCGGTCAAGATCACCGCGACCGATCTTGACGGCCGACTGATCAAGGGCGGCGCGAGCGGCAATTTCCGCGGCGCAACGGCCTTGATTGGAAGGGTACCCGTTGAGTTGAGCGACGCGTCTGGAACCTTTGATTTCCGAGGCGGGGCCTTGGCCATCAACGGGTCGTCGACAGTGTCCGACCTTGCCGAGTTGCCGCGCTTCTACCCGCTAGCCAGCAACGATCTCCAGTTCCGCCTGGCTAATGATTTGATCCGTGCCACCGGCACCCTGCGCCATCCGGCCAGCGGAACCAAGGTGACTGACGCAACGATCACTCATCGCCTGTCGACCGGCGTGGGCGAAGCGTTGCTGGACGTCCCCGGAATCCGTTTCGGCAGGACGATCCAGCCCGATCAGCTGACCCGACTGGCCGAGGGCGTGATCGCGCTGGTCAACGGCACTGTCGCGGGGCAGGGGCGGATCAACTGGCGCGGCGACGGGACGGTGACCTCGACCGGCGAATTCACCACCGACGGGACCGACCTTGCCGCCTCGTTCGGCCCGGTGACCGGCCTCAAGGGCACGATTCGCTTCACCGATCTGCTCGGCCTGGAGACCGCGCCGGGGCAATCGCTCTCGGTTGGCAGCATCAACCCCGGCATCCTGGTCGAGAATGGCGAGATCAAATATCAGATCCTTCCCGGCCAACTGGTAAAGATCGAGCGCGGCGACTGGCCGTTCATGGGCGGGAGGCTGATCCTCCAACAGACGATCATCAACCTCGCGCGCTCGTCGAGCAAACGTCTGACATTCGAGGTCGTCGGGCTCGATGCCAACGAATTCGTCGGGCGGCTCGGATTCGACGACCTCCAGGCGACCGGCATCTTCGACGGGGTGCTGCCGATGATCTTCGACGATAGCGGCGGGCGGATCGTCGGTGGCCGGCTGGAAAGCCGCGAAGGCGGCGGAACGCTTTCCTATGAAGGTGCGATCAACAAGGCCAACCTTGGCTTCTTTGGCGGGCTGGCGTTCGATGCGCTGCGGTCGCTGCGTTTCCGCAACATGATCGTCCGGCTCGACGGCGATTTGGCCGGTGAATTCGCCACCAGACTGACCATCGACCAGGTTGCGATCGGCCAGGCCAACAACGTTCAGCGACTGCTCCGCCAAGCGGTGCGCAGCGTGGAGTTCAAATTCAACGTGACGATCATCGGCCCGTTCCGTTCGCTGATCGCGACCGCCAAGAGCATGCAGGATCCACGCAATGTGATCCGCGACGTTCTGCCCGCACCGATCGACCAGATCCCCGGAGTCGTCACCGAAGTCCGGAAACGTGAGGAAAGCGAAAACATGCAACAGACCCCGACCCTGCCGGTGGTCGACATTACCACTCAACCCCCGAGCAACAGCGAGACACGCCCATGACCCGAGCCCCACGCCTGAAGCTTGCCGCGAGCGCACTGATCCTGCTTCCGTTGACCGCAAGCTGCGTCACCGTTCGACCGCCCGACAAGCCGATCGAGATCAACCTCAACGTCAAGATCGAGCAGGAAGTGCTGGTCCGGCTGCAGCGCGACGTCGATCAGTTGATTCGGCAGAATCCCGACGTCTTCCCGACCACGCCGCCTCCGCCGCAGCCGGAAGGAAGTCAGTGATGAAGTCGCTCTTGCTGGTGGCAGCGGCGTTCGGCACCGCCGCGTCTCCGTTGGTGGCGCAATCTTCCCCGATGATCGTCGCGGCGCGAGCGGCAGGTCAGGTCGGCGAGCGCTACGATGGCTATCTTGGGTATGCGTCGGTGCCGGACATTCGGCTTCGAGCCCAGGTCGAATCGATCAATATTCGCCGCCGCGCGCTGTACACCGACCTGGCGATGAAGCGCCGAGCGAACCGGGTCGAGGTGGGAATCACCGCGGGTTGCGA
>JACDAP010000050.1 GCA_013695395.1 Solirubrobacterales bacterium | reverse complement strand
GCGCCGGGCCGGACACGCCCTGCGAGCGCGACCGCGTCGCCGCGAACGAGGCGGCTGGCGCTCGCGTGCAGCAGAACGTTCGCGACGTCGACGATGCCGGTGATGTTCGGGTGGATGCGGCAGTAGTACGCGAACGACCCCGCCGCAGCGAACGGGTGAGAGAAGCGCTGACCCGGACGCAGCCGGGGCGAGTCGAACTGCCCTTCCCGGGCCGTGATCGTGTGCTGGCGGATCGAGGCGTTGACCCACTCGACGCGCTCTCCGGCGAGCACCCCCACGCGCTTCGGGTCCACGGCGGTCGCCGAGACGGCGACCCGTGGCGGTCCGTCCCCGCCGCTCGGCGGGTGCGGGCCGTCGTGGTCCTGTTGGGCGAGGGCCACGCCGGGGAGCACGGCTCCGAGGCCGGCGAGCAGGCTCACGCGACGCAGCCGTGTGCTCACCGCGACACCTGGTAGATGCCGACCATGCCGCGCTCCATGTGGTCCTCGACGTGGCAGTGGTAGTACCAGGTGCCCGGGGCGTCCTCTCGGTAGCGGAAGCGGAAGCTCTCCGCCGGGCCGACCGTGCGCGTGTCGCGGGCGGTGCCGTTCTCGAGCCAGCGGTGGCCGTGAACGTGGAAGGTGTGGTGCTCGGAGCCGATTGCCATGACGTTCCACTGGACGGTCTCGCCGACCCGGGCGCGGAACACCGGCGTGTTGCCCACGAACGCGTGTCCGTTGATCGTCTGAAAGTCGCCCGTCGGAGCGAAGACGACGGCAAACTCGCGGTCGGGCGCGGGCTCGCGCCGGCCCAGGATCGAGAGCCCCCCGTACATGCCCCCCGCGAGCGACTCGTGCATCGCGGTCGAGTGGTCGTGGTAGGGCCAGAAGCCCGCCGACTGGGGGCCGGCTCGGAGCCGGTAGGTCCACGTCTGGCCCGGCTTGACCTCGGCGTCGCGGCCGGAGAAGCCGGGAAGGTAGGCCCCGTCCGAGGATGGCTTGTAGCTGACCCCGTGGAAGTGCATCGAGTGGGCGCGGTCGAACAGCGTGTCGAAGTTCTTGAAGTGCACGATGATGCGGTCGCCGACCCGGGCGCGCAGCAGCGGTCCGGGAATGCGGTCGGAGTCGACGTTCTCGGCGGGGGAGTTGCGGAGCAGCCGCTTCCAGTTGCGGGTGTAACGGCGGTAGGTGACGGTCGGCAGGATCGTCTCGTTGCCGTAGCGCGTGCCGAGGACGGCGTCGCGGCCGTTGGGCACGATGTTCCACGTCGTCGGGGTGGCGCCGATCCAGTACTCGCGCGTCGCGCCGACCGCGGTCGAGGGAATGCACGCCCACAGCACGCAGAGCATCAGGACGCTGGCACCGAGCAGGCGGTGGGGGGCGTCGGCGCCTGCCGGCGCCCCCCGCTTCCGTCCGGTCACCCTGACTACTTGACCTTGATCTTGGCCTGCATCCACGGGTGGATGACGCACATGATGTAGAGGGTGCGGCCCTTCTTGGCCGACACCGTGAAGCGGCCCTTGCCGCCCGGATCGATGACGATCGAGTCACCCCTCGCGTCGAAGCCCGTGGCGCCCTTGTCCACGAGCGGGTTCGTTGGCGGGCCCTCGCCGTTCTCGGGTGCTCCGTGATCCTTCTCCAACTGGGCGCAGATACCCCCGCGGTAGCACTTTCCGAAGTCCGCGACCGACTTCGGGAGGTCGCGACGGCTGACCACGGAGACGGTATGCGGCTCCTCCTTGGTCTTGCTGTTGATCTGGATCTTCGCGCCGGACTTGACCTGGTAGACGTCCTTGTTGAAGCGCTGCTTGTCCTGGATGAACCGGTTGGCCTCGAACGACGCCCCGCCGAGGATCTGGATTCGCGGCTTCGTCGTCGTCGTCAGCGCCCAACCCACGGTCGGCACCGTGGCGGCCACCGTGACGGTGGCCAGTACGACCCCCCATGTTCCTCTTCTCATCGTGCCTCCTTGGTACGTGGATAGATCCCAATGAGCCCCATCCGGCTCCTCCCCGGCGTCGGCTTCGCTGCTGGCGCGCCAAACTACCAGCGGAAGGTGCGTGTGTCGAGTCAAGGAGCGAGCGGCTCGCGGCGTGCACCGACAAGGAGCCCGCGGGGGCGTCGACCCTGTGCGCGGGGCGATGCCACGACCACCCCGCAGGGGCCCAGCGACGTGCGACCCAGACGACGAGGCCGAAGGCTGCTCGCGGTCTTGTTCGAGGCACTCATCGAGACCGCGAATTCACGTTGCAACGACGCGCGGCCGATACACGAGTGTTATGGCAACCGTGGCTATGGCGTTGTTGGCCGCTTCCGTCGCCCTCGGCTACTTCACGATCGCCATCGTCGTGGCGCCGCGGATCAGGATGCCGACCGCCAGCCCGCGGCTCATGCTCACCATCCGCGGTGCGGCGATCGCCTTCTTTCTCGGGTGCGGCATGACGCACGTCCATATCCTGGTGCACACCCTCGGTGTGGGGACGCCGCAACCCGTCGAGGCGCACGAGTTCGTCTTCCACGGCTTTCAAGCGATCGGCGCGTGGCTGTTCATCGCCGGCGCGATCCTGCGGCTCGAGCTGCACATCGTGCCCTCACCGACCCGTCTCCAGCTGCAGGCGACGGTCGACGAGCAGCGGCGGCTCGTCGATGAGGCTCAATCACTCGCGGGGCAGGACGAGCTCACCGGCCTGGCACGACGCTGGCGCTTCGAGGAGGAACTGGCGCAGCAGGCCGCGCTCAGCCGACGCCACGACGTCTCGAGTGCGCTCGTCCTGATCGACGTCGACGGGCTCAAGCACTTCAACGACACGTTCGGCCACCCGGCGGGCGACCGCGTTCTGATGCACGTCGCCGACGCGATCCGGGCTCAGCTGCGGGCGACCGACATTGCCGCACGGATCGGGGGTGACGAGTTCGCACTCCTGCTCCCCGCAACCGACAGCGGGCAGGCGCAGGCAGTGGCGCAGCGCCTCATCGCATCGCTTCAGACGACCCCCCTCGATGAACGCTTGCCCACCAGCGTCAGCGCCGGCATCGCTGAGATCCGACGGGGCACCATGCCCCCTGACGTCATCGCTCTCGCCGACGGCGCCCTGTATGCCGCCAAGCGCGCCGGGGGGAACTGCTGCGTCGTCAGCAGACCCGTTCCGGGAGCCCATGATGCGTGACGAGCACCCCGCCGTGAGGCGATGCTCGACCGCGTGGGAGCCTGCAGCAGTGCAGGGCTCGCGCGAGAGCGGTTCGCCCGTGGCCGTTGCGCCTGGCCGAGTGCGATGAGCCGGTCGATGGTCGACTGGATCCCGGTGCCCGGCCTCGGTTTCGCGGCGACCCCGCGCGTGCGCCCGCCGGGGGCAGCCGCTCGACGATCCGGCCCGAACGGGAGAACGGTGATGCCGAGGGCCGCTGCTACTCGTCGCCGACCAGCGCCGCTCGCGGCCGCGAGACTCGTACCACGTCGCCGCCCTCGACGCTCGCCGTCCGCCGCGAGGTCCCGGCACGGGCGACCCGCAGGACGGTGATCGGGCTCTCCGTGATGTCTCCGCGCGCGTCGAAGCCGAAGTCGCCGAGAATCCCGCCGCGCACGCGCGTGCGGAACAGCTCCGCCAGGACGGACGCTCGCGAGCCGTCGGAGCGGCCGATCGCGTCGAGCACGACGTCGGCCGCCTGCGCCGCGTAGACGGCCGACGGCTCGATCTCGTCGCCGGCACGTGTGCCCGCGAAACGGCGGACGAAGGCCTCGCCGCGCGGCGGCAGCTCCTCGGTCACGAGACCGGGGAGGCTCACGAAGACCCCCCGCGCGGCGCTTCCGGCCCGCTCGACGAGCAGCGGGAGCGGCGTGAGCCCGTCCGGTCCGAGAAGGTCAACGTCCGCCGGCAGCGCGCGCCGGAGATCCCGGACGAGCTGCGCGGCGTTCGTGTCGAGCAGCCCGCCGAGGAAGACCGCCTCGGCGCCGGAGGCCGCCACGCGTGCGGCCAGGCCGGCGTAGCCGCGCGCCCCCGGATCC
>JACDAP010000038.1 GCA_013695395.1 Solirubrobacterales bacterium | reverse complement strand
GCCCTGCCCGGCCGGGCGCCGCGACGCGTCCTCGCCGTCGCGCTGCCAGCATGCCCGCCGTGAGCTCCGCGCCCTACAGCGACCTGGTCGCCCGCCACGGTCTCTCCCCCGCCCACGCGCTCCTGCTCGCCGCCGTCCCGGACGGCAGCCGCGTCCTCGACGTTGGTTGCGCGACGGGCTACCTCGGCGGCATCCTCCTCGAGCGCGGCTGCGCGGTCAGCGGCGTGGAGGCCGACGTCGAGGCTGCCGCGCAGGCGCCGTTCCCCGTGCAGGTCGGCGACCTCGCGGACACCGCCCTGCGCGCTGGGCTCGGGCGTCCGTTCGACGCGATCCTCTGCGGCGACGTGCTCGAGCACCTGAGCGACCCGGCCGCCACCCTGGGCTGGCTGGCCGGGCTGCTCAGCGCGGAGGGCGTCGTGGTGGTCTCGGTCCCGAACGTCGCCCACTGGACGGGGCGCCGGGCGCTCATCCGCGGGCGCTTCCCGCAGGAGGATCACGGTCTCTTCGACCGCACGCACCTGCGCTGGTTCACCCGGTCGAGCGCCCGCGCGCTCGTCGAGAGCACGGGCCTGACGGTGGTCGCGGAGGACTTCACACCCGCTCCTCTCCCGTTGCAGGCGCGGATCCCGGCGCTCGCCCGGTTGGAGACCCGCGCCCTCCGGGCCCGCCCCGAGCTCTTCGCGCTCCAGGTCGTGCTGACGGCGCGACGCGGCGACCGGCGCCCGGGAGCTAGCTGATTGCGTTCGCCACGTAGTACGCGGTCACCACGGTGAAGAACAGGGCGTCGAGGCGGTCCAGCGCGCCGCCGTGCGCCCCGAACACGGTGCCCGTGTCCTTCGTGCCCGCGTCACGCTTGAGATAGCTCTCGAAGAGGTCGCCGATCGGAGCCACGGCCGCGATGGCGGCGCCGAGGATGAGCGCGTCGGTCCCGCTCAGCCAGTCCTCGTAGAGCCCCGCCAGCCAGACCCCGGCGACCGCTGCGACGAACCCGATCATCAGCCCCTCGACCGTCTTGTTCGGCGAGATCGAGGGCGCCAGGCGGACGTGGCCGAAGGCCCGCCCGCCGAGGTAGGCGCCGGTGTCGCCGACGAAGGTGCCGACCATCACGTTGATGATCAGGTCACGGCCGTCCGGCAGGTCGCGGAGCAGCACCGCGTGCGCGAGCGCGACGCCGATCCACGAGACGCCGAGCAGCGTCACCGCGATGGCCGGAGCCCCGCCCCGCGGCTGGAGCAGGACGAGCAGGAAGGTCACCGGCACACCGATCGCCAGCACGAGCAGCACCTGCTCCCGGTCGCCGAGCGCGGCGGCGGCGAGCAGTCCGATCAGGATCACGAACCCTGCGAGCCGCGAGGGATGGGCCTGCGGGTACATGGAGTAGAGCTCGTGCAGGCTGATCAGCCCGAAACAGGTCAGGAAGACGGTGAACGGCGCACCGCCGACGATCACGAAGAAGAGCGCCAGCGCGACGGCCGGCACCCCGATCAGAATCCGCTGGCCGAGGTCGGAGCGCATCCGCTCTAGCGCCCCCCGAAGCGACGCGCGCGCTGCCCGTACGCGCCGAGAGCCCGCTCGAAGGCCTCCGTGGTGAAGTCCGGCCAGAGCTCGGGTGCGAAGACGAGCTCCGAGTAGGCGCTCTGCCAGAGCAGGAAGTTCGACAGCCGCTCCTCGCCGCTCGTGCGGATCACGAGGTCCGGGTCGTGCATGTCCGGCGCGTAGAGCAGCGAGCGGAACGTGTCCTCGCCGCCGCCCGTGTAGCGCGCGGCGGCGTCGAGGATCTCCTGACGCCCGCCGTAGTCGAAGGCGACGAAGAGCGTGATGCGCTCGCAGCCGGCGGTCTCGGCCTCGGCCCAGTCCATCTGCTCGAGCAGCGCCCCGGCGACTCGGTCGCGTCGGCCGATGAAGCGCATCCGGACCCCCTGTTCCTTGAGCTCGGGGGTCTCGGAGAGGATCCGCTCGTGGAACATCCGCATGAGCGCCGTGACCTCCTCAGCGCTCCGTGACCAGTTCTCGGTCGAGAACGAGTACACGGTCAGCTCCCGGATCCCGAGGCGCGCGGCGTCCCGTAGCCGGGCCTTCACGACGTCGGCGCCGGCCTGATGGCCCGCGGCCACGGACTTGCCGTGCTGCTGGGCCCAGCGGCCGTTGCCGTCGGTGATGATCGCGACGTACTGCGGTACCGCCGGTGCGGGCTCCGGCACGTCGCCGCTGGACGCGTCGGAAACCACTGCTAGACCTCGAGGATCTCGGCTTCCTTGACCTTCAAGGCGTTCTCGAGCACGGCGACCTGCTCGTCGGTGACCTTCTGGGTCTCCGCCTCGGCGCGCTTCTCGTCGTCCTCGCCGACGTCGCCGGAATCCTTGAGCTCCTTGAGGTCCTTCATGGTGTCGCGGCGGATGTTGCGGATCTTGATCCGCCCCTCCTCGGCGATCCCGCGGGCGACCTTCACGAGCTCACGCCGGCGCTCCTCGTTGAGCTCGGGGACCGAGAGCCGCATGATCTTGCCGTCGTTGGACGGGTTCAGGCCGACGCCCGAATCCGAGATCGCCTTCTCGAGCAGCTTCATCGTCGAGGGGTCGAACGGCTGGACGGTGAGCAGCCGGGCCTCGGGCGCGTTGATCGTGGCCAGCGAGCGCAGCGGCGTGGCCACCCCGAAGTAGTCGACGACGACGCGGTCGAGGATCGCCGGGGAGGCGCGGCCCGTGCGCACGGACTGGAACTCGTGCTGGGTCTGCTCGACCGATTTGGCCATGCGCTCGCGCGCGTCGGCGATCAGCTCGTCGGTCAGGTCACTCATGCGTACTCACCAGGGTCCCCACACGTTCTCCCGACACTATCCGGTCGATGTTCCGCTCATCGTCCATGTTGAAGACGTGGATCGGCGTTCCATTCTCGCGGCAGAGCGTGAGCGCGGTGGCGTCCATCACCTTGAGGCCGCGCTGGATCGCCTCGGTGTGGCTGATCTCGTGGAGCAGCTCGGCCGACGGGTCGGTTCGCGGATCGGCGGTGTAGACGCCCTCGACGCCGTTCTTGGCCATGAGGATCGCCTCCGCCTTGACCTCGACCGCACGCAGCGCAGCGGCGGTGTCGGTGGTGAAGAACGGGTTGCCGGTGCCCCCGGCGAAGATCACGACCCGGCCCTTCTCGAGGTGGCGCATCGCCCGGCGGCGGATGTAGGGCTCGGCGACCTCGGCGATCGTGAGCGCGCTCTGCACCCGGGTCCGCACGCCGATCTGCTCGAGCGCGTCCTGGAGCGGCAGCGCGTTGAGCACGGTGGCGAGCATGCCCATGTAGTCGCCGGTCGCCCGGTCCATGCCGGTTGCGGCGGCCTTCATGCCGCGGTAGATGTTCCCGCCGCCCACGACGATCGCGATCTCCACGCCGCGGGCGTGGACCTGCTTGACCGCCTGGGCGACGGCCCGGACCCGCTCGGGGTCCGTGCCGAAGTCCAGCTCGCCCATGAGCGCCTCCCCGCTCAGCTTGAGCAGGATGCGCGAGAAGACGGGATCCGGGATCGCTACTCCCCGACGGCGAAGCGGGCGAAGCGGCGGATGACCACGTTCTCGCCCGTGGTGGTCGAGAGCTGCTCGCGGATCTGATCGATCGTCTTGGACTCGTGCTTGTCCGCGTTGACGTGGACCTGCTTGGTCAGGACGATCTCCTCGAGCCACTTGTTGAGCTTGCCCGTGGCGATCTTCTCGCGGATGTTCTCCGGCTTGCCCTCGGCCTCGGCCTGCTGGACGAAGACACGCAGCTCGGCGTCCTTGTCCTCCTGCGGGACGTCGTCCACGGTCACGTACTTGACACTCGGGGAGGCGGCGACGTGCATCGCGACGTCGCGGGCGAAGGCGATGAAGTCGTCGTTGCGCGCGACGAAGTCGGTGTTGCAGTCGACCTCGACGATCACGACGACCTTGCCGGTCGCGTGGATGTAGGACTGAACGGTGCCCTCGGCGGCCTCGCGGTCGGCGAGCTTGCCGAGCTTCTTGCCCATCTTGACCTTCAGCGCCTCGAGCGCCTTTTCCTCATCGCCCCCGGCCTCGGTGAGCGCGTTCTTGCAGTCCATCATCCCCGCGCCGGTCTTCTGCCGGAGCGCGGCGACGTCCTTGGCGGTGAACTCAGCCATCGGCGGGCTTCTCCTGGGTCGCGTCGGTGATCGGGGTCTCCGGTGTGGAGGCCGGATCCTTGGCGGGCTCGTCGGCGGTCGGCGCCGGGGTGCCGGCGACGGTGGCCTCGTTGGCCTGCGGGGTGGTGGGCGGGGC
>JACDAP010000006.1 GCA_013695395.1 Solirubrobacterales bacterium | reverse complement strand
CGCGCCAGGTCGACCGCCGACGCCGAGGCGGCCTCGCACGGGCTGGCCATCGCGCTGGGCGCGAGCTTCGGCCGCACCGACGCCGTCGCCGACGCCAAGGGCTCGGTCACCGCGACCTTCGGCGGCGACGTGCTCGGCTCGGGCGGCGGCGCCGGCGCGACGAATCTCGATGTCGAGGCGATTTCGGGTGACACCGCGCTGGCCAGGGCCGACGCGGTCGCGGGCGGCCTGTTCTCGGGGCAGAAGAACGACTCCGACGCCGAGGTCGACACCGACACCGTCGCCTCGATCATCAGCGGCGCGGTCATCAACCTCAGTGGCGCGCTGAAGGTCGTCGCCGAGGGCGCCACCGAGGCCGACGCGCGGACGAAGGGCACCGGCGTCGGCGCGTTGACCATCGGCGCCTCCGAGAGCACGGTGACGGTGAAGCCCACGATCGCCTCGTTCATCGCCGCCGGCGCGCAGGTCTCGGCGGGCGGGTCGGTCGAGGTCACCGCCCGCTCGCTGCCGGACCTCCTCCCGCCTCCCACGTACGCGATCGCGGCATACAACCACGCGACAGACCGCATCCAGGTGCTCGGCCACGGACTCGACACCGGCGACTCGGTCGAGTACGCGTCGAACAACCCGATCGCGAACCTCGTCACGACGAGCGACGTGGGCGGCCAGGCCGTCAACCGCGTCTACAACGTCGTGAACGTCATCACGAACGGCCAGGCCGACCCGAACTGGCTCATGTTCGGCAGCACCTTCACCGCCGGCGCGTGCTCGTCTACCGCGGCGTCCTGCATCGACACGACGCGCGACACCGTCCTCTTCTCGACGGCGCACAACCTCATCACCGGCGACCGGGTCGTCTACGAGGTCGGCCAGGGTGGCTCGGCAGCCGGCGGGCTGACGGTCACCACGGTCCAGTACTTCGTCGTCGTCATCGACGAGCGGACGATCCGCCTCTCCTTGACCGACCCGACGGCGAGCGGCTGGTTCCGTGACGTCACGAACGGCCAGATCACCGGCGGCAACACGTTCACGACCGGCAGTGCCCACACCTTCGCCGACGGCCAGGCGGTCACGTACTACGCACCGAAGGCCTTCGAGTTCGGCAGTGGCCAGGTCGACGTGACCGCCGCGCTGCGGCCCGCGCCGAACCCGGACACGCTCTGGCAGCTCGACGACACCCCCGGCGCGAACAACATCGTCCTCGTCGACGCCGACGGCCGGCCGGTCAACCACGGGCTCACCACCGGCGAGCGCGTCATCTACAACGCCCAGAGCTACGACAGCGGGGCGCCTGTCCTCATCAGCCCGTTGACCGTCGGCGGCGTCTACCGGGTCGTGAAGATCAGTGACACGTCCTTCGGCCTGAAGTTCAACGACAAGCTCACCGCCGAGCAGGTGCGCTTCATCCGGCCTGCGAGCGGCGGCGGTGGCACGGTCGTGCGCGCCTCCGGCACCTGGGCCTCCGCAGGCTTCGGCGTGGGGCAGACCGTCACGATCACCGACGCCGGCCTGAGCAACAACGGCACCTTCACCGTGACCGCCGTCGACGGCGGTCGCCTGACCCTCAGCGGCGGCAGCCCCTTCACCGGCAACCTCGTCGAGGGCGTCACCGCGCTCACGGGCTCCGGCGCCCAGAAGGATCGCCTGACGCGCAGCGGCGGCTGGGCCGGGACGACGATCACCAACGGCACGACGATCTCCGTCAACGGCACGACCTTCACCGTCGACACCGTCAGCGGCGACGTCGTCACGCTGACCGCGACCGGACTGCTGGCCGCCGGGACGGTATCCGTCTCGACCGCCGCGGTCGCCGCGACGTTCGACGGCGACCTGATCGCCCTGTCGCCGACGAAGACCGTGCGCGGCACGCCGCCGTCGACGCCGCCGGTGGGTCACCAGGCGGGCTCGGACGTCCACTCCTTCCTACGCGTCGGCGACCTGCCGCTGCTCATCTCGGGCGGCACGACGCGGCTCGTCGACGGCGAGACGTACTTCGTCCGGACCACCGCCGACGCGACGAAGTTCCAGCTCGCGACCACCGCCGGCGGCACCGCGCTCTCCTTCGATCTCGGCGACACGCGTGCCGCGGCGGTCCACCGCTTCTCCCCGGGGGTGAACCTGACGCCCGGCGGCGCCGGTGAGCAGATCCTGCGCCTCGACCTCGGCGGCTCGAGCGTCCTGCCCACGGGCTTCCACCGGCTCGACGGCCCCGGCGGCGTCTCGCTCGGCTCCTCGGCGACGACCTCGGGCGATGGGCGCTCCGCCGCGACGTCCAACGGCTCGGGCGGCGGCGTCGTCGCCGTCGGCGTCAACCGGTCCGACCTGGACTACGTCGGCGACATCAAGGCCTACGTCGGCGGCGTGGTCGCCTCGGACGGCGACGTGAGGATCACGAGCCTCAGCTCGGTGAACGTCACCGCGTCCGTCAAGAACAACTCCGGCGGTCTCGTCGGCGTCGGTGTCGTCGACTCCGACGTGCGCGTGGACGTCGTCAACAAGGCCTACATCGACGCGAACGGCCGCGTGAGCGCGGCCGGCGACGTCGCCGTGCTCGCGCTCGCCGCACACGAGGCGTCGGCCGACGGCCGGGCGACGGCCAAGGGCGGCATCGGCGTCGCCAACGCCGAGGACATCGATGTCCGCGTCGACTTCGACAACCGCGCCTACGTCGGGGCGAACGCCGACGTCCTGGCCGGCGGGACGATCGACGTCCTCGCGCACTCGGCCGCCAAGGTCGTCGTCCGGGCGTACGCGAGCGGCGCGGGCTTCGGCGCCGACGGCCGCTCACGCGCCCGCGGCTGGGTCGGCAAGGACGGCGGCGCCGACACGCTCGTCGAGATCGGCGCCAACGCGTCACTCGTCGCCAACCGCGTCAACCTCGGCGCCCGCGTCTCGGATCTCTGCGTGTCCAAGACGCTCACGAGTACGACGTCCCCGTGCACCGGCGGCACGCGTGTCGACGGCCTGCGCATCGATTCGCGTAGCGAGTCCTACGGCGCGGGCTTCTACGGCGAGGGCCTGGACGACGCCTTCGGCGAGGCCGATCTCGACACGAGCGTGTCCGTCGCCGGGGGTGCCCAGGTGACCGGCTGGGAGGGCGTTACCGTCCTGGCCCGGTACGACCACGTCAACACCTACGCACGCTCGTTCGCCCGCGCCACCGGCCTCTTCGGCTACGTCGACGCCGACTCGCACAACACGACCGACCTCTCCTCGGGCTTCACGGCGGCGACCAACGCCCGCATCACCGCCGGGCCCGGTGCGATCGCCACGACCGGCGGCTACTCGCGGCTGGCCTACCTCGTCGACGTCTCCAACGGGACGCTCGTCGTCGATCAGGACGCCATCGTCAGCCGCCGGGCGCTCGCCGCCGGCGGATCCGACGAGCACGGCAGCAACCTCGTGACGAGTCGGACGCTGGCGCACAACGCCCATGTGACGATCCTCTCGGGCCGCTCGCCCGAGATCGTCATCGAGGCCGACGGCAGGATCTCCAAGGCCGTCGAGGTCACGGTCAACGGCAAGGGCCAGGGTGGGACGGTCGCCGGCGATGCCTCGCTCGTCCTCAGCGACATCGAGAACAACGGCCCCGGCGACGTCCTCTTCCGGGCGCTCGTCATCTCCGGCGCGGGCGCCACCTGGACGTTCCTCGACACGCTGCAGCAGGTCCTCATCACGAACCGCTACAACGCGCCGGTCGTCGTGAACGACATCGACGTGGTCAAGGCGTCCAAGCCGGTCGTCGACCTGCAGGGCAACGCCTCGGTCGCGGTCTCCGTGACGCTGACCTTCGCGATCGAGCGCGCTGTCGCACCCACGCTCGTCCGGATCCTCAACGAGGGGACGAACAGCCTCACGCTCAACGGCACGATCACGAACCCGATCGGCACGACCGACATCCGCAACACGGGCGGCAGCGTGCTCGCGTCGAACCCGCGTGGAACCACCGACGGGACGACGCAGGCACGCTCGTCGCTCATCGTCACGAACATCCTCAACATCCAGACTCCTGCGGCTGCGGTCGCGCCGACGGGCCCGCGCGTCAACGTCGACCTCGTCCAGGCCGCCGGCTACCCGACCGCGACGTCGTTCGTGAAGGGCCGCGTCGCCGGCTCGGACGACTCCATCTCGATCGGCCGGCACGCGTTCTTCACCGGGATGCAGGTCGTCTACGGCGTCGGGTCCGGCGTCAGCCCGATCACCGGCCTCACCCCGGGGACCTCGTACTGGGTCGTCGTGATCCCGAACACGCTGCGCATCAAGCTCGCGACCTCGGCCGACCTGTCGACCATCGTCGACATCGACCAGGGCAGCTCGAGCGCGACCGCGCTCCACAGCCTCACGCCGGTCACCCGGTTCCACGTCGAGGCCCAGGGCAAGATCGGGCTCGACGTCCGCGGCGTCCTGCGCCAGGCGGGCGCGCTCGTCGCCCAGCACGAGGTGGTCCTCGACCACATCGTCAGCGTGTCGGGGACCATCGACCTCGTCATCCGCCCGGCGCTCCACCAGAACGGCGAGGCGGACTCCCAGGGGATTCTCGTCAAGTACCCGGTCGCGGCCTCGGGGACCTACTACACGAGCTTCCGCGGCGGGGGCACCGCGAACAAGCTCAGCGGCGCGGTCTACGGCACCGGAACCTCGACCGTCGCGACGAAGTACACGCTCAAGGGCTACGACGCCGCGGGTCTGCTCACGCTCCCGGGCGTCATCGCCGGCGGCAACATCGTCATCACGGCCTCCAACGCCGCCGACGACAGCCCGCGCGTCGAGGTCGACGCCCTGACCGAGATCACGAACACGGGCTACATCGACGTCACGACGAACGGCCTGGTCACCGTCCGAGAGGTCACCGGCGACCTGCGCGTCGGGCGCATCCAGTCAACCCGCGACGACGTCGTCCTGCGCTCGCCGGAGCGCATCGTCGACGCGCTCGCCGACGCCGCCGCCGACGTCCTCGGCGAGAACATCACGATGACCGCGGGGCTCGCGGGCGGCCCGGGCGGGATCGGCGAGCGCCTGAACTTCCTCGAGATCGACGTCGACCACGTCGCCAACGGCGAGGCCGGCAAGCTCCGGGCCATCGACACCGCGGCCGCGACGACCGACGGCATCTTCCTGACCGACACGGCGGGCGACATGCCGATCGAGCTGGTCCAGACGACCGCCGACGTCGCGCTCGCGACGCTCGCCGGCTCGATCATCGACGCCGACGACGACACCGCGGCCGCCGTCATCGGCGACGCGATCGATCTCCGCGCCGGCGGCAGCGGATCCATCGGCGCGCCCGGCAACGACCTCGAGATCGACTCGCGCTTCTCGTCGCCGGCGGCGGACGCCGACGTCGGCCTGAGCGCGGGCCAGGACATCTACGTCACCGAAATGGACGGACCGCTCTGGCTCGTCGAGGCGGTCGCCGGCCGCGACATCCGCCTCACCGTCCGCGAGACCGCCGACCTCGACGAGGACCTCGTGCTGCTCGACAGCGGCAAGGTGCGCTACGCCGAGACGGGGGAGACCACCGTCGCCGCGGGGCGGATCACGGCGACCGCGGGCCGGGTCGAGCTGCGCATCGGCGACGACCTCGTCGACACCGCCCGGACGACGATCACCGCCGGCCTGGACATCGACATCTACCTCGACGACGTGAACCTCGACGCGGGCTGGGGCGCGGACACGACCATCAAGGGCAGCCTGACCCCCGGCACCGGGCGCACGACGCGCATCTACGGCAACGGCGACGCCGACCACATCACCCTCGACCGCACGTTCCTCGGCGGCTTCACGCGGGTCTACGGCTCGAGCACCAAGCCGTCGGTCGTGACGGGGCTCTCCGCGGCCGGGGACGGCGAGGACACCTTCCTGGTCGATCGCCTGCAGACGATGCCCGTGGGGACGCTCACCCTCGACGGCCAGGGTGATTCGGACACCTACATCGTCAAGACGAACGGGACGGTCAACGCCGACCGCAACTACGTCATCAACGTCCTCGACTCCGGCGCCCCGGACAACGGCGTCGACCTGCTGCGGGTCGAGGGCTTCGACAGCACGCTGAACGGGACGCCGCCGAACTCCGACCTGCCCTACGCACCCGACGACATCTTCCTGCTCCGGTCGCTGATCGCGATCGCGGGGGAGCCCTTCGTGAAGCGCCCCGCCTTCGTGGCGCTCCTACACGGAACCCTCGCCCAGGCGCAGGCCGGCACCGCGACCGCCACGGAGCGCATCAGCTACGACTCGGCGATCAACGGGCGGCTCGAGGTCATGGGCCTCGGCGGCAACGATTTCTTCTTCACCGACGACAACGCGACGATCACGACCCTCGACGGCGGCGCGGGCTCCGACACCTTCCAGATCGGCCAGCTCTACGGCACCAAGCGCAACGCCGGCGCCATCGACACGCCCGCGGACCGCTTCACGACGATCGCCACGACACGCGGCTGGCTGAGCCCGGGCGTCACCTCCCCGTTGACCGCCAAGGGCGGCACGGGTGACGACACGTTCGTCGTGTACGGCAACCAGGCCGTGCTGCGCCTGGAGGGCGACGACGACAACGACCAGTTCGTCATCCGCGCCTTCGCCCTGGCCAAGACCTGCGCGGGGGCGGACGGCAGCGCCGACCCCGACGGCACCTGCTTCGACGGGATCGTGTGGCGGGACTACGCGGCGCGCATCGCGATGCCGGCGCTGACGGCAGGGTTTTCCACCGCGGCCGAGACCGAGGTCCGCACGGGCGGCGGGACCAACCAGGTGCAGTACAACATCAACGCGCCCGTCTCGGTCGACGGCGGCAACGGCTTCGACAAGCTCGTGGTGCTCGGCACGGAGTTCGCCGACCACATCGTCATCACGTCGCTGGCCATCTACGGCGCCGGCCTCGCCGTGAGCTTCCGCAACATCGAGGTCCTCGAGGTCGACGGCCTCGAGGGGGACGACCTCTTCGACGTGCTCAGCACGCCCGCCGGCATGGCAACACGGATCATCGGGGGCCTCGGCTCCGATCTCGTCAACGTCGGCGGCGATGTCGTCGGCGACGTGGTGTCCCGCGACGTGGAGGGCACCAGCGGCGCCGTCAACCACCTCGTGCGCTCCGGCGACATCGCCTACGACGGACTCGTCGTCGACGGGGTCGAGCTCAGCGTCGCCCGCCCGTCCCAGGGGATCGTGATCATCACCGAGTCCGGCGGGCGGACCGCCGTGGACGAGGGCGGCACCTGGGACTCCTACGCGGTGACCCTCCAGCGGGCCTCGGCGCAGTGGGTCTACGTCACGGTGTCCGCCGCCCGCTCCTCGCAGGAGGAGGCCGACGCCGGTGCGGACACGATCTGGCTCGCGACGGATCCCGCGGTGTTCGAGCGCACCTACACCGACTACATCGAGCGGCTGACCCCGCAGCCCTTCCGGGTGCCACAGCGCGCCGTGGTGCTCGCCTTCGCGCCGGGGGAGACGACCAAGACCGTCTACGTCAAGGCGCCGCAGGACACCGTGCCCGAGGGCGACCGCGTCGTCGTCATCTCGCACTCCGTGCTGTCCACGGACGTCGCCTTCGACGACGCCGACGTCCGCAACGTCGAGGTCGCCGTGCACGACGACGACCTACCGGCGCTCGTCGTCACGCCGATCGATCCGTCCACGGGCGCCCCGGACACCCGGACGGTCGTCCTGGAGGGCGCGGCGCCCTTCGGCATCACCGACGCCTATCTGCTCTCGCTCGCCGTCACGACCACGGGCACGGTCGTGGTCGAGCTGCGGCCGAGCGACCCGCGCCTGCGCCTGAGCAGCACGGACACCGCCCGCTTCTCGACCGTGGTCGCCCCGACGGCGAGCACCGCGGGGGTCTACCGGGTCACCTTCACCGTGGGCAGCCAGGGCCCGATCCGCATCGACCTGAGCGTCCTGGACGACTTCGACCCGCAGGACCCCCGTGGCGTGGGGATCACCCACACGATCGTCGCCGGGGGCGCCACGACGGACACCGCCTACGTCGGAGCCGGCTCCGCGCGGCTCGACGTCACCGTCCTCGACAACGACTCGGCCGGCGTCCTGGTCACGCCCAGCGACGGCCGGACCCTCGTGAACCTGGGCACGCCGGGGCTCCCGGGCGCGGGCGACGACTACACGCTGCGGCTGACCTCGCGCCCCACGGCGGACGTCGAGATCGCGATCATCACCGACGGCCAGACGGACGCCGTCGCCAGCTCCCGGGTCGTCTACAAGGCGATCGGGACGGCCGGCCACGGGCTGTTCAGCGGGTCCGTGGTGTGGGACGCCGCCACGCAGACGCTGCGCATGGTGTCCGGCGGCCTGGCGGGTCGGCCGGCGAGCTGGCTGGACTTCGGACTCCTCGAGGGCAAGCTCTTCAAGCTCGCCGGGTCCGACACGCTGCTGAAGGTCGAGGCCATCAGCGGCTCGACCCCGGGCCAGCTCGATCTCCTGCGGGTCACGGCCCAGGCGCTGCCGGCGCTCACCCCCGGCGCGGTCACCGCGGTGACCCTGACCCAGTGGGCACCCGTGGTGACCTTCACGGCCGCCGACTGGTACCTCCCCGTGACGGTGGGCCTGGTCGCCGACGCCTACTTCGATCTGGCGCCGGGCCGCGAGGACGTCAAGTCGTTCGGCAAGCGGGCGCACCTGCTGGGCGGCGTGCTGGGCCCGCTGGGCGTCGAGGGCGGCACCAGCGGCGTCAACCGCAGCCTGCGCGATGCGGTCCTGCTGCCCGGCGAGCGCAACGCGCCGCTCTTCGCCATCGCGCCCCAGCCGAGCGAGGCCACGCAGATCGACGTGCTCAACGTGTACGCCGACTCGAGCGTCGAGCACCTGACCGGCGAGGTCACCGCGACCGGGATCCGGGGCTTCAACATGGGCCCGGATCTCACCTTCTCGGGGGGGACGGCCTTCGGGGAGCCCACCAGTTTCCTCGGCGGCATCTCCTACGGCTCGATCACGCTGGACTCGCACGGCCAGATCGTCACGGACGGCGGACGCACGACGATCGAGGTCCTCAACCTGCTGCTCGGGTCGGGCAACGACCACGTGACGGTCTCCTCGACCATGGTCCCCGGCCCCGACCTCTCGACCGGGGTGGTCGCGGTCCACGGCGGCCTGACCGTGATCCACGGCGGCGGCAACCGGCTTTTGTCGGTCACCGGGAACTTCGTCCGCAACGGCGACCAGCTGACCCGCGACGACGGCCGGTCGTGGGCCAACGCCGGCTTCCTCGTCGGACAGGTCATCGAGGCGGACGGCGTCGTGATCGGGACGATCACCGGCTTCGCCGACGCCCTCGGGCTCGGTGCCGGGAGCACGCTCGTGCTGACGGGGGCGCCCGCGGGGAGCGCGACCTACACCGACAAGACGGTCCGCGCCCTCGACGCCGCCGGCTACCTGGGCACCCGCGTGGGCGGCGACCACATCGTGATCACCGGCGGCGCCGGCCCCGCCTCACCGCTGGTCATCTTTGCGGACACCTCCCAGGACGGCACCTGGTACCTCGGCGATCCCGACCGGATGTCGCTGGCTCTCTTCGGCGCCAAGCCGTGGGGGACCGACATCGGCAACGGCTCCGCGAACTTCATCTTCTCCCAGGCCGGCTGGTTCGACTTCTTCGGCAACGACATCGTCGACGCCCGCGGGCTGTTCGTCACGGTGGCGGGCGGCGCCCTGCCGACCATCGGCCTGACGATCTACGGCGGGCCGGGGGACGACACGATCTACGGCTCGCAGGCCGGGGACGTCCTCGCGGGCGGCTCGGGCAACGACCGCATCGAGGGCCAGCGCGGCGCCGACATCATCTACGGCGACTCCGGCATCAACGTCGACGTCATCACCCGGGTGGTGAGCGTCGTGACCGTGCCGCTGGCCGCAGCCCTCGGCGACCCGACGATCGCGGACCCGCACAACGCCCGGATCACGGACCAGCTCGTCGCGGGCCGCGACACCATCCTGGGCGAGGGCCCCGGCAGCGCGGCGACGTCAGACCCCCGCGACGTCGCCGACATCATCTTCGGCGACCACGGCCAGGTCACCCAGGACGTCGAGGGCGCGCGCATCACGACGGTGCCCGGCGACCGCGCGCTGATTCCCGTAGCTGACCCCCGTCCGCAGGCGATCGAGACGACCGGGCGCATCGAGGCCGCGCAGACCGTGGTGCCGGCCAACGGCGCCGACGACGTCATCTCCGGCAACGACGGTGACGACCGGATCTTCGGCGGCAACGGCTCCGACCGCATCGACGGCGGCACGGGGGCCGACATCGTCTTCGGCGACCACGGCCGCATCCTGTGGCTGCTCACCGACGAGGCCGACGCGACGCTGCGCGCCACCAAGCGCCTCGACGTCGACCTCGTCGACACAATCGACGAGGCCTTCGGCGCCGACGACGCGATCAACGGCGACGACGGCGACGACATCCTCCTCGGCGGCAACGGCAAGGACACGATCCACGGGAACGCTGGCGACGACTGGATCCTCGGTGACCACGGGACGCTGACCTGGCGCTTCGACGACGGCAACCCGCTCGACATCCTCCAGATCGTCACGAGCGACCCGCTCCAGGGCGTGGGGGACGTGCTCTACGGCGACGACGGTGCGGACGTCATCCTCGGCGGCAACGGCGGCGACGAGATCTCCGGCAACGCCGGCGCCGACCTCGTGCTCGGCGATCACGGGAGGATCGACTTCGCCTCGCTGGGCGCAGGTCTCGGCAGCCGGATCTCCTTCGTGGAGACCACGGATCACCTCGCGGGCTCGACGGACGGCATCGGTGCGGACGACACGATCCAGGGCGGCACGGGCGAGGACGTGCTCATCGGCGGCACCGGCGCCGACACCATCGACGGGGACCAGGGCGACGACCTGATCTTCGGCGACCAGGTCAAGCTCGAGCGCCGCGTGAGCGACATCACCGATCCGCGCTTCCAGGCGCTGCTCGGCACGCTCATCTACACGCGCTCCGACCAGCCCGGCGCCGGCAACGACTCCGAGCTCAACGGCACGCTGCTGATCCAGCGCGTGGCTCAGAACTACCGCGACTGGGACACCGTCCCGGTCTGGGCGCTCTACATCATCCGCGACCTCTTCCACGGCGTCACGATCAACCCGGCGTCCTACGGCGGCGACTACATCGCCGGCGGCACCGGCAGCGACGTGATCTTCGGGCAGCAGGGCGACGACGTCATCCAGGGCGACGGTGCGGTCGAGGGCAAGCTCGCCGACGCGCCGGTCTTCGCGGTGCGGACCGTCGTCGACGGGGTCGTTCTCGACCTGGCGCTCAACGCGTCCTTCGAGACCGCGGACGACGGCGACGACTACATCGAGGGCGGCGGCGGCGCGGACACCGTCTTCGGCGGCCTCGGCCAGGACGACATCATCGGCGGGTCCTCCTCGCTCTACACGCTGACCACGGCCGGCCAGCGCCCCGACGGCGACGACATCCTCTTCGGCGGCTCGGGGCTGCGCATCGGCCGAAACAACGCGACGACCGCGGCCGACGCCTTCTTCGACCGCCGCCACGCACGGGACGCGGACACGATCGTCGGCGACAACGGGAACATCTTCCGGCTCGTCGGGACGAACGGGACCGCGCCTTCCGGCGTGAGCTTCCTGCGCTTCTCCTACGACAAGGTCGTCGCGAACGATCCGCTCTTCCAGGGCTACGCCGCCGACCTCTGGATCGTCGTCCGCGGCGTCGAGCTGCTCGACTACCAGCCGGGCGGCCCGGACTACCGGCCCGAGTGCTTCGGCCTGGCGGCGTTCGTCACCGGGATGGCGACGTGCGGGGCGAACGTCACCGGCCGCGATGAGATCCACGGCGAGTCCGGCGACGACACCGTGTACGCGGGCGGCGGCGACGACATCGTCTACGGCGACGCCGAGGACGACGACCTCATCGGCGGCTGGGGGAACGACTGGCTCTCCGGTGGCACCGGCGACGACGGGATCCTCGGCGACGACGGCCGGATCTTCACGAGCCGCAACGGCGTCAACCAGCCCCTGACGACCGGGACCGCGGCCACGTGGGACGAGCAGCTCTACGGCGTGACGGCCATCCCGGTCGCCGAGCTCAACAAGTTCATCGCCACCCCCGGCCAGATCCAGACCGCCACGATCAACCTCCGCAACGAGCTCAAGAAGACCGTCGACCTCACGCCGTTCAACCTCACGGACCGGTCCTCGCCGACGGGCGATGACCCGCTCGACACGACCCACTGGGCGGACGACATCATCTTCGGCGGCCTCGGCAACGACGCCCTCCACGGCGGCGCGGGCGACGACGCCATCTCCGGCGCGGAGGCGCGCGCTGACGACGGCTACTTCCAGGTCCTGAACGCTCAGGGGACGCCGACCGGCATCCTGCGCAGCGACTTCGGGCGGCCCTACAACCCGGGCGATGTCCTGGCCTTCGGCGACGACGCCGACTCCTGGCACCAGGATCGCCTCGGCCGCAACGGCGAGTTCGCGCTCTACGACGAATACGACCCGCGCCGCGAGGTCCGCCTGCTGGCCACCGGTGAGAAGTGGAAGAGCGGCGCGATCACGGGCACCTTCACGTTCTTCCTGACCAACCGGATCGACGAGGGGCCGTGCCTGGTCGACAGCGTTTACGGCAAGGCCTGCAACGACGGGGCGGACCTCATCTTCGGCGGCCTGGAGAACGACTGGCTCGTCGGCGGGACCGGCCGCGACACGCTGTGGGGCGGCTGGGGCAACGACCTCCTGCAGGCCGACGACGACGTCTCCACCAACCCGCTCGGCGACAAGCCCGAGACCCACACGCTGTACGAGGACCGCGCCGTCGGTGGCGCCGGCCTCGACATCCTGATCGGCAACACCGGCGGGGACCGGCTCATCGACTGGGTCGGCGAGTTCAACTCCTACATCGTGCCGTTCGCGCCCTTCGGCATCGCCACGGTGAGCCGCCAGGTGCCGCCCGGCCTCATGGAGTTCCTCTACGCGCTCGGCCGCAGCAACGGCGCCGACCCGACGCGGGCGACCGACGTCGGCACCGCCGCCGCGCGTCTCGGCGAGCCGCACGGCGAGCTCGGCATCATCACGCAGCGCGACCACGGTCTGTGGCAGGCGCAGACGGGCGGACCGACCGACCCGCAGCCCGGCAACATCCCCGGCGGCCGCCGGGACGTCCTGCGCGCGGCGGACTTCAACGACGGCTCCCTCTCGGCCTTCGCGCCCGACAGTGGCGTCTGGCAGGCCGGCGGCGGGGCGCTCTCCGTCTCCGCCGGCTCCATCGGCCAGGACGCCGTCGCCGTCTTCAACGCGGACGCCTACCTGCCGGTGTACTACGAGATCTCCGCGCGGATCCTCACCCAGAAGCCCCTGGGGGGCTGGAAGTCCAACGCGTACGTCATCTTCGACTACTTCTCGCCGACCGACTTCAAGTTCGCCGGCATCAACATCGCGACGAACAAGATCGAGATGGGGATCCGGGACGCGACGGGCTGGCGCGTGATCGCTCAGGCGAACGTCCGGATCAGGCCCGACACGTTCTACGCGATGCTCGTCGCGATCAACGGCACCCAGGTGACCGTCGTCGTCGACGGCCAGACCGCCTTCTCCTACACCTTCGCCCCCCGGGTCATCGACGGGATCGCCTACGGGCTCAACAAGGGCTTCGTCGGGGTCGGCTCCGACAACGCACGTGGCGTCTTCGACGACGTGGCGATCTCCGTGCTGCCGCCCGAGGTCACCCTCGACATGGCGTCCACCTTCGACGACGGCACCGTCGGGATGTTCACGGGCGCCGGGACCGGCACGTGGTCGCCGTCGGGTGGCGCGCTCAACGCTGTAGCGCCCGCGGGCGTCTCCTTGATCCGGGTCACGAACGTCGGCCGCCTGAGCGCGGACTCCTGGGTCGAGCTCAGCACCGTCGTACGGACCACCGGCATCGCGGGAATCGCCTTCGACCGCTACGGCCCCGACGACTTCAAGTTCGTCGCCGTCGATGTCGTCGGCCAGCGCGTCCTCGTCGGGCACCACACCAAGCGCGGGGGCTACGTCGTCGACGTGACCTACGCCCGCTCGCTGCCGGCCGCCGGGGACCACCGCATCGTCCTGACGATCAAGGGCGCCGCGGTGACGATCGAGGTCAACGGGCTCTTCGTCGCGACCTACGGGTTCAACGCCGGCGTCGCGGACGGCGAGACGGGCCTCATGGTCCGGTCGGGATCGGCCGCGTTCGACACGTTCCGCCTGCGGACCAACGATCCCGCCCGTGGCGACGGCACCCCGACGACCCCGCCGGTCCTGCCGGCCGTGACCATCGGCGACGCGGCGGTCCTGGAAGGCTCCGCCGGGACCACACGCACCGTCACGGTCTCGCTG
>JACDAP010000620.1 GCA_013695395.1 Solirubrobacterales bacterium | reverse complement strand
GCTCGGCCAGGCCGAGCGCGAGGCCGCGCCGCCACGGGATGAGCCGATCGAAAGCACCGAGCAGCGCGGCCACGTAGGCGAGCACCGAGCCGACCGAGACGCCACCGACCACGGCGATCCAGCGCATGTCCGCGCCGCGCAGTCGGTCGCGGACGTCGCCGACCCCCGGGAGCGTCGCGACGAGCGCCACGACGATCACCGCGATCAGCACGAACAGGGCGATCCGGCGGACGATGCCCCGGGTCTCGAACAGCCGGTCGCGCCCGGGCCCGGTCGCCGCGGCGGAGGCGGCGCTCGCCGTCACCGCGAAGGCGGCGATCTCCGGTCCCTTCGCCGGCGGGGGGGAATCGGGGGAGGAGGGATAGGACCCTGGCAACGCGGGCAGTCTAGATGATGGGATCGACGGCTCCGCACCGTGCGCCACGGGGTCCGGGAGCGCCACCGCCCGCCTCAACCCACTGCCTCGACGAGCGCGAGCAGGGTCGCGCGCAGGTCGGCCTCGAGCTCGGCATCGTGCAGGCCGCCGTCCGGCGAGAACTGCGCGTCCGAGGTCGGCACGGGAAGCTCACGATCGAGCACCTCCGCCCCGATGGCCCCGAGGACCTTCCGGGCCTCGGCCTGTGCCCAGACCGCGCCGAAGAGCCCGGTGGAGGCACCGATGACCGCGGCGGGCTTGCGCTGCAGCGGGTTCCCGGCCAGCGGACGCGAGAGCCAGTCCAGGGCGTTCTTCAGCTGCCCCGGAATCGAGTGGTTGTACTCGGGCGTGGAGACGAGCACCGCGTCGGCCGCGGCGACCTCGTCCCACAGCCGCTGCACCGCCACCGGACGGGGAACGAGGTCGTCCTCGTCGAACGGCGGGATCTCCCGCAGACCGTCGTGGACGGTGAGGTGCACGTCGGGCGGCAGCAGCTCGGCCGCCGCCCGCAGGAGCGCGGCGTTGTGGGAGCCCCGCCGCAGCGAGCCGGAGATGGCGAGGATCCGCACGGCGCTCTCAGCCCTGGCCGAACTCGAGCTCGACGGTGAGCGTGACCTCGTCGGAGAGCGCGCGGCCGCCCTTGGGCAGGTCCGCGTTCCAGGAGACGCCGAAGTCGGTGCGGTCGATCGTGGTCTCGAGCGTGAAGCCGAGCCGCGTGTTGCCCATGTAGTCCTCGGTCGGGCCCTTGACCGTGCCGGTCGCCGCGACCGCCTTCGTGACGCCCTTCATCGTGAGCTCGCCCTCGAGGCTGAGCGTGTCCCCTCGCACGTCGAGGACCTGCGAGCGGAACGTGATCTCGGGGTGCTGCTCGGCGTCGAAGAAGTCCGAGCCCATCATGTGGCCCTTGAAGTTCTCGTCCTTGAGGTCGATCGAGGCGACCTTGACCGCGCCGGAGAGGACGCCGTCCGCGAGCGAGGCGTCGAGCTCCTCGAAGCCGGTGCGGAACCTGGCGACGAGGTACTTGACCGAGAAGGCGGCGGAGGAGTGGACGGGGGAGAAGCTCCAGGCTCCGGCGAGGCGGTCCTGGACAGCGGTGGTGCTCATGGCGATGCTCCTGTTCGGGTTGAAGCGGACCGTGGTCCGGTTGTCGTTTCACGAACATATCATAAGCGGACCACGGTCCGTTACGATGCTGTGGCCCGCATGGAACTTCCCCTCGCACCCAGCGCCGCCCCCGAGCGCGCCGACGCCGCCCGCAACCGCGAACGGATCCTCTGCGCCGCCCAGCGCCTGTGGGCCGAGCGCGGCGTGAGCTGCACCTCGATGGACGCGATCGCGGCGGAGGCGGGGGTCGGAAAGGGAACGCTGTTCCGCCGCTTCGGGGATCGGTCCTCGCTGGCGCTCGCCGTGCTCGATGTGCGCGAGCGTGCGCTGCAGGACGCGGTGCTCACCGGTCCGCCACCGCTGGGTCCGGGTGCGCCCCCGGTGGAGCGGCTCGCCGCCTTCGGCTCGGCGGTGCTCGCGTTCACCGCCGAGCAGCTCGACCTCGTGCTCGAGGCCGAGGTCCACAGCGGGGGGCGTTGGATGCGTTCCGCTCCGCAGGCGGTCCGCCGGCTGCACCTGCAGGTCCTCGTGTCGGCCGCGCGGCCGGACTGCGACGTCGAGTACGCGACCGACGTTCTGGCCGACGCGCTCTCGGCGCAGCTGCTCGCCCACCAGCTCCGCGAGCGGGAGATGCCGCTGGAGCGCCTGCAGGCGGGCTACGCGGACCTGGTCGAGCGGCTGCTCGGCTGACGCCGCGGCGGCCTCCCGTCCTGCTTGGCCGCTCCGCGGATCGCGAGGTTCACGGTCGGCATGCTTCCCAGATGAGCTCTACCCGCATCTGGGGAACACGCCGCCGCCGCGCGCGCCGTGTCGCAGGGC
>JACDAP010000619.1 GCA_013695395.1 Solirubrobacterales bacterium | reverse complement strand
GTCTACGGTCCGGCTGCCCGCCTGGCGCAAGTCGAGCGCGACGCCCACGCCGCCGGGTACGCCACGCGGCGCACCGGTACCTCGGTGGCGATCCTCGACGCGGCCGGCGCCGACGGGGCACTTCCGGACGGGGAGCGCCGGCCCGCCGCGCTCGAGGACGTCTTCGTCAAGCTCACCGGGGAGGAGGTGGCCTGATGGCGACCACGGAGGTCGCGCCCCCGACCGGCAAGCGCCCCCCTCGCCGCCGCCTCAAGCGGATCGAGCGAGCTGCGGTCGTCGGCGTGATGACCCGTGAGGTCATCAACTTCCGCTCCTTCTGGCGATCGGCCACGTTCTCCTCGACCGTCGAGCCGACCGTCTACCTCCTCGCCTTCGGCCTCGGCCTCGGCGCGGTGCTCGACAAGGTCGACGGCTTCGACTACATCGACTTCGTCTCGACCGGCGTGGTCGCCACGGCGGTGCTGTTCTCGAGCGCGTTCAGCGCCATGTTCGGGACCTTCGTCAAGCGGGAGTTCCAGCGCACCTACGACGCGATCCTCGCCGCACCGGTCGACGTGGAGGAGCTCGTGACGGCCGAGACGTTGTGGCTTGCCCTGCGTGCGGGCGTCTTCGGCTGCGCTCCGCTACTCGTCGGGGTCTTCTTCGGTCTGGACCCCTCGATCACCGTCGTGCTCGTCCCGCTCATCGCGTTCCTGACCGGGTTCGGCTTCGCGGCCCTCGGGGTCCTGCTCGCCGCGACCGTGAAGTCGATCGACTCCTTCAGCTACGTGACCAGCGGGCTGCTCACGCCGATGCTGCTCGTCGCCGGGACGTTCTTCCCGATCAGTCAGCTGCCCGAGTGGGCGCGGGTGCTCTCGCAGTTCAACCCGCTCCACCACTGCGTCGAGCTGGTCCGCGCGGCGACCTTCGGGACCTTCGAGGCGAGCGATCTGCTCCGCGTCGGGGCGCTCGTGCTCTTCGCCGCGGTCTGCTGGACGCTCGCGGTCCGGCGGACGAAGGCGAGGGTCGTCCAGTAGCCCGCACGCCCCGGCTATCGTGTGGGAAGCCATGAAGACCGAGATCCATCCCAAGTACGAAGAAGCCCAGGTCACCTGCACCTGCGGCAACCAGTTCACCACGCGGTCGACGCAGGACACGATCAACGTCGAGATCTGCTCCAACTGCCACCCGTTCTACACGGGCAAGCAGAAGCTGGTCGACACGGGTGGTCGCGTCGAGCGCTTCAAGCGCCGCGCCGCCCGCAAGGCGGAGTAACCCTCCAACGTGTCCGACGCCCCCGTCGGCGGCCAAGCCGTCCTCGAGGGCGTCATGATGCGCCGCGGGGAGCACTGGGCCGTCGCGGTCCGGGCGCCCACCCGCGAGCAGCTTGACGCCGCCGGTCCCGACGGGCTCCCGCGCGGTCAGGCCGCACTCGGCGAGATCGAGGTCACCTCCGAGCGGGTCGATTCGGTGATGGCGCGTCACCGGGCGCTGCGCCTGCCGGTCGTCCGCGGCGTCGTCGGCCTGGCCGAGTCCATGCGGATCGGCTTCCGCGCGCTCAACGTCTCCGTCAACACGACGATGGGCGAGGAGGGGGAGGAGATGTCGACCGGCACCTGGCTGTTCGCCCTGGTCGCCGGGGTCGGCCTCGCGGTCTTCCTCTTCTTCATCGTCCCGGTCACGCTCACCTCGCTGATCAAGGACCAGCTCGGTTCGGCCGTGCTCTTCTGGCTCGTCGAGGGAGCGCTCCGGACCACGATCTTCATCGGCTACCTCGTCGCGCTCACCCGGCTCGACCACCTGCGTCGGCTCTTCGAGTACCACGGCGCTGAGCACAAGACGATCGCCTGCCACGAGGCGGGCCTCCCGCTTACCCCGGCCAACGCCCAGTCCTTCTCGCGGCTGCACCCGCGCTGCGGGACGAGCTTCATGCTCATCGTGATGATCGTGGCCATCTTCGTGCTGGCCCCGATCGGCCTACCCGCCTGGTACTGGCTCGTACTCTCTCGCGTGGTCGGCGTGCCGCTCGTGGCCGGGCTCTCCTTCGAGTTGATCAAGGCGATCGGGCGCCATCAGGGATCGCTCTGGGCGCAGCTCGCCGCCTGGCCCGGAATGCAATTGCAGCGGCTCACCACGAAGGAGCCTGATGATCAGCAGCTCACGGTCGCGATCACCGCGCTCGAGGCGGTGCTCACGCCGGCCTCCCCCGAGCCCGTCGTGGCGGGCGTGGTCTGAAGCGTGAGCGTGCACCGCATCGTCCCGGACCTGCAGGGGCCCGACCCGGCTGCGGGCGCGGACTTCTACGCCGACGTGCTGGGGCTCGAGCTCGTCATGGACCAGGGGTGGATCGTCACCTACGCCGATCCGGCCAACCCGGCGGCACAGCTCAGCGTGATGTCCCACGACGCCACCGCGCCCGTGGTTCCCGACGCCTCGATCGAAGTCGACGACGTGGACGCAGCCCATCGCGCCGCGGTCGCGCGCGGTGCCGAGATCGTCCACCCGCTCACCGACGAGCCGTGGGGCGTTCGCCGCTTCTTCGTGCGGGAGCCCGGCGGGCACGTGCTCAACGTGCTCGGGCACCGGTGAGCGCAGCGCCGCCGGCCGGAACGGTGCGTGCCGCGGCGGCCGCGCGATCCGCCGACCGCACGCGACGCTGAGCCGAGTGGCCTGATGCTCGACACCCGGGTGCGCGCCCTCTACGCGCCGCGAATGGAGCGGGTCGCCGCACGGCTGGCCGCGCGTGGGGTCACCCCGCTCACGGTGACCGGCGTGGGGCTCGGGGTCGGGGTGGGCGCGTGCGTCGCGGCGGCGCTCGCGCTCTGGCCGCTTGCGCTGGTGCTCTGGCTCGCCAACCGGATGCTCGACGGGCTGGACGGCGCCATCGCCCGTCAGGGGGAGCCGAGTGACCTCGGCGGACTGCTCGACTTCGTGGCCGACTTCGTCGTCTACGGCGGCTTCGTTTTCGCCGTGGCGATCGCCGAGCCGGACGCGCGGATCGCCTGCAGCGCGCTGCTCGTCGCCTACCTGCTCAACAACGTCGCGCTGCTCTCCTTCGCCTCGCTCGTGGAGAAGCGGCAGCTCGCCTTCGGCGATGAGCGCTCGCTCCGCTTCACCACCGCGCTCACCGAGGGGACCGAGACGGTCCTCGCCTACACCGCCTTCTGCCTGCTGCCCGGGAGCGCGGAGCTGATCGCCTGGCTCTTCACCGCGATGGTGCTGGTGAGCGTGGGGCAGCGTCTGCTGCAGGCCCGCGCCGTGCTGAGCTGAGCCCGCCCACCCCCATGGGACGAACCGCCCGCCATTTTCCCCGCTGGGCGCGGAAGATGGCGGGCGGTTCGTGTGGGTGGTGGCGTGCTCAGGCCTCCGGCAGGCGCCAGAGCTGCTCGGGCGGGAACTCCACGCCGACCTCCTGGCCCGCGGCGGGAGCGTCGGCGGGGGAGACGAGCGCCTCGATCCGCTGACCGCCCGCGTCGAGGACGAGGCGGACGTGGCTGCCCGAGTAGACCGACTCCACCACCACCGCGCGACGTTCGGCGCCCGCGTCGATCCGTACGTGCTCCGGGCGGATCGCGAGGGTGCCTCCGCCGTCGGCGATCAGGTTGGCCACCCCGAAGAAGCGGGCGACCGCCGCGGAGACGGGGCGCTCGAAGAGCGCGCGCGGCTCGTCGTGCTGCACGATCCGGCCCTCGAGCATGAGCGCGACCCGGTGTCCGAGCTCGGCTGCCTCGGCGCGGTCGTGGGTGACGATCAGGGTGGTGAGGCCCCGCTCCTCCTGCAGGCGGACGATGAGCCGGCGCAGCTCCTCGCGCCGGTTCGGGTCGAGGGCGGCGAGCGGCTCGTCGAGCAGCAGGAGCTCCGGCTCGGCGCAGAGGGCCCGAGCGAGCGCGACGCGCTGCTGCTCGCCCCCGGAGAGTCCCGCCACCCGCCGTGCGTGGAAGCCTCCGAGCCCCACCGCGCCCAGCCGCTCCCGGGCACGCTCCCGGCGCTCCCGCTTGCGGACCCCGGCGGCCCGAAGCGGCAGCGCGACGTTGTCCTGGACGTCGAGGTGGGGGAGCAGCCGCGGCTCCTGGAAGACGACCGCGATCCGGCGACGGTGCGGCGGGATCCCCGCGAGCGGTCGGTCGCCGAGCGCGATCGTGCCCTCCTCCAGCGGGTCGAGCCCGGCGATGGCCCGCAGCAGCGTCGTCTTGCCCGCACCTGACGGGCCGACGAGCGCCGTCCGCGTCCCGGCCTGGATCGCGAACGAGAGCCCGCGGAGCACGGCGTTGCCCCCAGGGCAGACGGTGAGCCCGGAGCAGTCCAGCGCGGCGCCCGCCTGGTCCGGCACCGCGGCGACCGGGCACTCGCCGGAGGCCGGGGTGGTGGTGGCGGCGCGCGCCGGCTC
>JACDAP010000615.1 GCA_013695395.1 Solirubrobacterales bacterium | reverse complement strand
GGGCCTCCCGGGCGCGCGCCAACGCCGCGTCCCGCTCCTGCTCGACACGACGGGACGACGCGTCCTCGCCCGTCGGCGCACCGGACGTGCTCGCCGGGGGAGCCGGCGCGGGCGCCGCCGTGGTCGCCGAGCCACCTCGAGCAGGCGCGCGAGGCGACGTCGCCGGTGCGCGGAGCGCGGAGAGCGGAGTGCCTGGGCCGTTCGTCCTCGAGACCTCACGCGGCAGGGTCCTTGGCACCCCCGCGCCCGCGACCAACGGCACGACGACGCTCGGGGCGACCGCCAGCGCCGCGTCCTCGGCGCGCGGCTCGGGTTCGTCCCAGCGGAAGGCAGCTCGCCACAGGCGCGCCTCGGGCGCCCACGGTTTGTGGTCGAGAGTCGCCAGCAGCTCGCGACCACCGATGATGAGGGTCGGACGCACGAACCGCAGCCCGCGAACGCCACTCCAGCGACCTTCGACGACGATCCGTCCGTATTCGTGGCGGAAGCCGACGAGCTCGAAGCTCGGCCCCTCGCGGCTGTGTTGCATGGCCATCGGCACTCCCTACCCCTACGAGCAGAGGGTCAGTCCCTGACGGCCGGCACCTGCTGGGTGATGCAGTGCGGGCCGCCGCCCCCGTAGGCGATGACCTCCCCCGGGACACCGACGACCTCCTGGGCCGGGTAGGCCGCCGCGATCCGGGCGAGCGCGTCGGCGTCCTCCGCCACCCCCGCGGTCGGGACGATCACGAAGTCGGAGCCCACGTAGAAGTTCAGGTAGGAGGCGACGATCTGCTCGCCGGCGACCTCCAGTCGCGGCAGGAGCGGGAAGGACGTGACGGTGAGGCCGGCGGCCTCGGCGCGCAGGCGGTTCTCCTCCATCGCGTCGTGGTTCGGGTCCTCCGGCCCGACCGCCTGGAGCAGCAGCTCGCCCGGGCCGGTGAAGGCGGCGATGAGGTCGACGTGCCCGTCGGTGTCGCGGTCCTCCAGCAGGCCCAGTCCGAGCCAGACGATCTCGCGCACGCCGAGCCGGGCACGCAGCTCCTCCTCGATCTCGAGACGGGACCGGTCGGGGTTGCGAGAGGGGTGCAGCAGGCACTGCTCGGTGGTGACGAGAAAGCCGGTCCCGTCGACGCCGATCGAGCCGCCCTCGAGGATCAGCCCCGAGCGCTCGACCGGCTCGCCGAGCTGCTCGCACAGCCGCGTGGCGATCGTGGCGTCCTGGTCGAACGGACGGAACTTCTCGCCCCAACCGTTGAAGCCGAACTGGACGGCGGCCCGGGCGCCGGTCTCCTCCTCGAGGGTGAAGATCGGCCCGCTGTCGCGCAGCCACGAGTCGTCGATCGCGAGCTCCACGAGCGAGACCGCCTCGGTCAGCACCGGACGCGCCTCGGCCGCCCCCGCCGCGTCGGGCACGACCATCGTCACCGGCTCGAAGGCGGCGATCGCGTTGGCCACCCCCGCGTACTGCTCCTTGGCGGCCTCGAGCTCGCCACCCCACAGCTCACGCCGGCACGGCCAGCCCATCAGCGTGCGCTCGTGCGCCGCCCACTCCGGTGGCATCACCGCGGCCATCGCTAGGCCGAGGGCTTCTTGGCCGTCTGCTTGCGCAGGCGCACGCGCTCCTCCTCCTTGAAGACCACCTGGGCGATCAGCCGGAGGTACTGCTGGATGCCGGTCGCCTTCACGCGGCCCTCGTCGATCGCCTGATGCCAGTCGGCGAGCTTCGCGCCGTGCTCGACCATCAGGTTGAAGAAGTCGCGGCGCATCTCCACGCGGACCTTTGCGTCGAGCCCCGGATCCTTCGAGACCTCGATGTCCGGCATCACCAGGCGGAACTGCTGCAGATCACCCCGGCCGTGGAAGTCGATTCCGACCACGAGCTTGAGCGGCTTGAGCTGCGGGACCTCCTCGAGCAGGTCGCTCACCACCGCCTGGATCATCGGCTTCGCGTCGGCCATCGCGCCAGCCTACCCCGGCGTGCTCGCGGCTCAGATCTTGTGACGCTGCAGGAGCTTCTTGCCGATGACCATGCGCTGGATCTCGGAGGTGCCCTCGCCGATCAGCAGCAGCGGCGCGTCACGGTACAGGCGCTCGATCTCGTACTCCTTCGAGTAGCCGTAGCCGCCGTGGATCCGGAAGGACTCCTCGACGCAGAAGCGCCCGGCCTCGGAGGCGAAGAGCTTGGCCATGCCGGCCTCGAGGTCGGAGCGGATCCCCTCGTCCTTCATCCGGGCGGCGCGCATGGTGAGCAGGCGGGCGGCGTCGACCTGGGTGGCCATGTCGGCGAGCTTGAACTGGATCGCCTGGTGCTCGGCGATCGGCTTGCCGAAGGTCTTGCGCTCCTGCGAGTAGCGCAGGGCGAGCTCGAGGGCGCGCTGGGCGATGCCGACGCCGCGGGCGGCGACGTTGACGCGGCCGACCTCGAGCGCGTCCATCATCTGCGAGAAGCCCTTGTGCAGGCCGCCCTCCTCGCCGCCGAGGACGTTCTCGGCGGGGCAGCGGTAGCCGTCGAAGACGAGCTCGGTCGACTCGACGCCCTTGTAGCCCATCTTCTTGAGCTTCGGCGGGACGTTGAGGCCCTTGTAGGCGCCGGTGTTCTCGCCGACGCCGGACTCCTTCTCGGCGATGAAGCAGGTCATGCCCTGGTGGCGCTTGGCCGCGTCGGGGTCGCTCTTGACGAGGACGAAGACGAGCGCGCTCATGAGGCCGTTGGTGACCCACATCTTCTGGCCGTTGATCTCGTAGTCGCCGTCCGCGGTCTTCGTGGCGGTGGTCTTGATCGCCTGGACGTCGGAGCCGAGCTCGGGCTCGCTCATCGAGAAGGCGGCCCGCATCTCGCCGGTGGCCATCTTCGGGAGGTACTTCTGCTTCTGCTCGTCGGTCCCGAACTTCAGCAGCAGGTAGATGCCGATGAAATGGGTGTTGATGACGCCGGAGATCGAGACCCAGCCGCGGGCGAGCTCCTCGACGATCATCGTGTAGGTCGTGAGGTCGAGCCCGAGGCCGCCGTACTCCTCCGGGATCGTGATCCCGAAGAGGCCGAGCTCCTTCATCTGCTCGACGATCGGCTCCGGGTAGGAGTCCTCGTGGTCGTAGTGCTCGGCGTTCGGCAGGATCTGCTCGTCGGTGAACTGCCGGACCATGGCGACGATCTCGCGCTGGTCCTCGGTGATGTCGCTGCTCTGGGGAGCGGTGCTCACGGCCATGTCTTAAGTCTCCTGCCGGTGTCGGTACGGCGGTCTGGAACGGGCTTTCTCGAGAGGTACGAAGGATACTCCGGGCGAGGTCATGGGTTGCCGGGCCCTCCGCGGCCTCGCGTGCTTGCATGCGCGGGGTGAACTTCGCCGCCGATGTGCTCGACGCCGCCGACCCCGACGCGCTCGCGCTCGTCGAGCTCGCCCGGGACGGCGGCCGCCGCACGTGGTCCTTCGGCGAGGTGGCCGACGGGTCGGCGCGGCTGGCCGGGTGGCTCGAGGGCGGCGGGGTCCGGCGGGGCGACGTCGTGCTCACCCTCGTGGGCAACCGACCGGAGTGGGTGATGGCGATGGTCGCCTGCCTGCGGATCGGTGCGGTCGTGTTGCCCTGCACCGAGCAGCTGCGCCCGAAGGACCTCGCCGCGCGCTGCGCCGTGGTCTCCCCCGTGCGTGTCCTTGCCGATCCGCGCAACCGGGAGGCGCTCGAGGCGGCGGGCCTCGCCTGCCCGGTCACCTACCTGGACGAGCCGGGGCTCTTCGACGGCCCCGACCGGGCGCAGGCCCCGAAGCTCGCTCCCGCGGATCCCTGCCTGATCACCTTCACGAGCGGGACCGCGGGGGACCCGAAGGCGGTCCTCCACGGGCAGCGCTACTGGGCCGGACAGGAGGTGCAGGCGACGAGCTGGCTCGCGGCCGAGCCCGGTGAGCTCGTGTGGTGCACCGCGGCGAGCGGCTGGTCGAAGAGCGCCCGCAACGTCTTCCTCGCCCCCTGGCTCCGGGGCGCCCCGGCGCTCCTGCACGACGCACGCTTCGACCCGGCCGAACGGCTCGACATCCTCGAGCGCGAGCGGGTCACCGTGCTCTGCATGGCGCCCACGGAGTACCGGGTGATCGCCGCCCGCACGGAGCTGCGGCCGTTCCCGGCGCTCAAGGGCCTCGTCGCGGCGGGCGAGGCGCTCAACCCGGAGGTGCTGCGGGCGTGGCAGGAGGCGACGGGGCTCGCGATCCGCGACGGCTACGGGCAGACCGAGACGGGCCAGCTGACCGGCATGGCGGCCGGCGGCGAGATCCGGGCGGGGTCGATGGGCCGCGCGCTGCCGGGGACGTCGCTGTGGGTCTCCGACGACGGCGAGCTCGTCGCGGACCCGGCGACGGTCCCGACCTTCTTCCTCGGCTACCTGCGCGCCGACGGCACGGTGGAGGCGCCGAGCAGCCCCTGGAGCACCGGCGATCGGGTCCGGGCCGACGCGGACGGCTTCCTCTTCTTCGAGGGCCGCACCGACGACGTGATCATCTCCGCCGGCTACCGGATCGGCCCGTTCGAGGTCGAGAGCGCGCTGGTCGAGCACGAGGCGGTGGCCGAGGCCGCGGTCGTCGCGGCGCCCGACCCCGCGCGCGGCTCGGTCGTCCGCGCCGTCGTCGTGTTGCGGGACGGGTTCGCCGGAACTCCCGAGCTCGGCCGCGAGCTGCAGGAGCACGTCAAGGCGCTCACCGCGCCCTACAAGTACCCGCGGATCGTCGAGTTCGCCGCGGAGCTCCCGAAGACGACGAGCGGGAAGGTCCGGCGGACGCTGCTGCGCGAGGGATGAGCCCGGCGGGTCCGCGCCGCGTTCGAGCTTCCTTTCGTTGAGCGAAACGTTCCTCGAACGCTGCCCAGGGCGGCCCACTCAGGGAGCGGTCGCGGTGCTCCGCGGGTCGACGAGGATCTTCGCGTGGGCTTCGGGGTCGGCGAGCGCGGTGAACGCCGCGTCCACGCCGTCGAGCCCGACCGTCCCGGTCAGCAGCGGGCGCGGGTCGACCTTCCCGTCGGCGAGCAGGTGGAGCGTGTCGCGGAACTCGAGCGGCGTGTAGCCGATCACGAAGCGGAGGTCGATCTCCTTGTTGATCGCCATCGCCGGGGTGATCGTGTCCTTCCCGACGCAGACACCAACGACCACGACCCGGCCGTAAAAGGGCGAGGCGCCGATGATCGAGTCGATCACGCCCGACACGCCGACGCACTCGAAGATCACCGGGCGCTTCGGCTCGACGCCGAGCGCCTCAGCCAGCCGGAAGGCGCGCCACGGCCCGCCGGGCAGGCGGCCGAGCTTCTCGCTCGCGCCGACGGCGAGCTCGAGCGTCTCGGGGATCCCCGGCAGCTCGCCCTTGCGCTGCACCGCGGTGTACGGCGAGGTGGTGGCCGGGTCGACGACGATGTCCGCGCCGCAGCGCTGCGCGAGCGCACGCCGGCCCGCCGAATAATCGCTCGCGACGACCGTCTGCACCCCCCGCGCCTTCAGCATCAGGATCACGCCGAGACCGACCGGGCCGCAGCCGATCACGATCGCGGTGTCCTTCTTGCCGACCTCCCCCCGCCGGACCGCGTGGTAGGCGACCGCCATCGGCTCGGTGAGCGCCGCGACGTCGGGCGCCAGGCCGTTCGGAACCGCGAGCATGAGCGAGGCCTCGACGAGCAGCTGCTCGGCGTACGCGCCGGGTGCATGGACCGACAGGCCGGTCGTGTCCACGCCTTCGGGACCGCGCAGGAGCGGGAGCGCGACGACCGGCGTCCCCGGCGTGAGCGCCGCCTTCGTCTTCGGCCCGTACTCGGCCACCTCGCCCGTGAACTCGTGACCGAAGACGACGGGCTCGTGCGAGCGGCCGAAGCGCTCGTAGCCGGCGGCCGCGGTCATGTCGGCCCACTCGTCGAGGCCGTGGCGGGCGTGAAGGTCGGAGCCGCAGATGCCGCAGCGCGTCACCTCGATCCGCACCTGGCCGCGGCCCGGGACGGGCTCGGGGCGCTCCTGGACGGAGAGCTCGGCCTCCTGGCAGACGACGGCCTTCATGCGTACGTGAGGGTGGCGGACATGGCCCGAGCCTCTCACGCGGGCGCGGCTCGACGCACGGTTCCCCACCCGGCCCGATGAACTGCCCCGTCTTTCCCCGCCTCGGGCGGCGAAAGACCGGGCGGTTCGCCGGCGGAGTCCGTGTCAGCGGCCCTGGAGGGCCGCGGCGTAGCGCGTCTGGAGCTCCGAGTCGGCCATCATGCGGCGCTGCCAGGCGCTGTCGGCCACCTCCCAGCTGTCCGCCGGGACCCCCTGGGCCTCGATGTAGGCGGCCCGGTCGCGACGC
>JACDAP010000584.1 GCA_013695395.1 Solirubrobacterales bacterium | reverse complement strand
TCGTCGCGCCGGAGCCGCCGGCGCCGACCGCCGCCGCGACCGCGGCGACGACGGCGTCGATCTTCATCGTGTTGACGACGGAGATGGTGACGGTCCCGCCGGCACCGGTGGCGGTGAGCGAGCTGCCGATCGCCTCGGCACGGGCGCCGCCGTCGATCTTGTTGACCGCGGTGGCGCCGCCACCCGCGAAGCCGGTGGCGCTCCCGGCGCTGACCGCCACGGAGATCGCCGAGGCGCGCGAGGAGGCCTCGATGACGGCGGCGTTCGATGCCGTCACCGCGATGGCACCGCTCGTGGCCCTGGCGTCGGTCACCCCGTTCAGGAAGGCCTTGACGTCGTCGGTGATGACGTTGCGCGAGATGCTGACGCCCACCGCGACCTTCGTCGCCGACCCGAGGTTCACCCCGACGGCCACCGTCGGGGCGCTGACGTCGGAGGTGATCACGGAGGCGTTCCGCGACGAGACGGTGAGGTTGCCGGCGCGGGCCAGGAGCGTGCGGCTGGACGCCGAGGCCTCGACGAGGGTCGAGAGGCGGTTCATCGCCACGACGATCCCGATGGCGATCTGTGTGCTGCCGCCGAGGTTGGCGCTGATCGACACGACGGAGGCCAGGACGCGGGCGGTGATCGTCGTGGAGGCGACCGCGGCGATCGTGATGCTCGTGCCGGCGTCGAGGGTCGAGTCGCGGACGATGGCGGTCGTCCGGGCCTTGAACTCCTGCTCCCCGCCGGTGAGGCCGCCGATGTCCGTGCCCACGACCGCGTCGACGAGGTTGAAGAGGATGTTGGACGGTGCGCGCCCGATGGAGTTGAACGCCAGGGTGATGCCGACGCCCGTGGTCTTCGTCGTGATCGCCGAGGTGATCGTCGCGTCGATCGCCGACGTGTTGGCGGCCGTGACGGCGATGGAGCCCGTCGCCGTGAGTGTCGCCGCGTCCACGAGCGCCTGGGCGCCGCTGAGGACGACGTTGGTGGCGATGTTGACGCCGACCGCCACGGAGGTCGCGCCGCCGCCCGCCGCCTCGGCGATGACCTTGTTCTCGGCGTGGATCGAGGCGTTCTGGCTCGCGTCGACGACGATGGCGCCGCTCGCCGTGACCGTGACCCCGGAGAGCGTGCTGATCGCGCCGCCCCGGACGTCGTTGCGGGCGGCGAGCCCGGCGACGGCCGTCGCGTCGGACGGCGTGACGTTGATGCCCAGGTCCACGAGCTTCTCGAGCAGGTTCTTGTCGAGCTTGACCCACTTCGTCGTGTCCGTGAGGACCTGGCTGCCGATGTCGACCACCGGCGCGGTCTCCGGGTCGAGGGCGACCTTGTAGCGGAAGACGGCCCCGTCGGAGTCGCGGCGGACGGTCTGCCCCGTGAGCAGCTGGCGCAGGCCGGACTGCTGGGTGTAGGTGTAGTCCTTCTCGCCGGCGCTCACGAGCGCGGTGAAGACGCTGAGCCCCCCGTCGTTGGAGGCCTTGGCGATCGAGCGGACGTCGATCGTCGCGTCGATCGCCGGACGGTCCTCCGAGAGGATCTCGAGGTCGCGGGTCGTGACCGTGCCGAGGAGGCGCCAGTTGGCGGGGTCGGATGCGAAGAGCGCGGGGGTCGCGGGAGGTCCCCGGGCGCCGTTGGAGATGTTGACGTAGACCGAGCCGTCGGCGAGGCGCACCCGCTGCCCCGGGAGGATCAGCGCGGGAGCCGACAGGATCGCGAAGGCGGGGATGGTCCCTGCGAGCTCGACGCCCGCCTGGGCGGTCGAGTTGACCATGTTCGACGCCAGGACGATGCCGACGGCCAGCGCGGTGGCGCCCGTGAAGGCCACGGCGGCCGCGGAGGCGACGTTGCTCATGTCCGCGTTGATGAGCGACTCGTTGAGCGCCACGACCCTGGTGTCACGTGCCGAGGAGACGCCGGAGTTGCGGATGAAGGCCGTCACGGTCGCGGCGTCGCTGTTGCCGAAGGCGTTGGCGATGATCGGGTCACCGAGCAGCGTGTCGATCGCGTTGAACAGGAAGTTCTGGGACTTCCACCCGATCGTGTTGAAGGCGAGCGTCACGCCGACGCTCTGCCCCGCGCTGTCCGTGCTGTTCAGCGCGGTCGCGTCCACCTGGGCGAGGGCCTGGGCGGTCACCTCGAGGTCGCCGGCCGTCGTCGTCACGGCGCTGCGGTCCACGAGCGCGCCCGCCGTCATCAGGATGACGTTCGTCGCGATGACCGCGTTGACGGCCAGCGAGCTGCCCTTGCCGGTGAAGGAGGACCCCCCGGAGGACGTCACGCTGCTGTCGGCGGTGGCGCGGATGAACGCGGCCTCGACGACCTCGACCCGGACCGACGGCGCGCTGAGGACGGCGTCGGCGATCGAGGCCGTGGTGACCGTGCGGACGTCGTTGAGGACGATGATCCCGCCCACGGCCATCGAGTCCGACGTCGTGACGTTGATGCCCTGCGGGACCAGGCTCGTCCGCGGGACGGGCTTCCAGAAGCGCAGGTCGGTGAAGTCGGCGGCGCCGAAGTCCGTCGCGGTCGTCCCGTCCGGCCCCATCCACTGGTACACGACGCCGTCGCGGCCGCCGACCAGGATCCAGCCGGGCGCGGTGTAGTCGGTGGCGGCGAGATCAACCGTTCCCGCGGTACCCGTCCACTGGTACAGCGCGCCGGGGTCGCCGCCGAGGCGCTTCCACAGGCTGGCGTCGCCGAAGTTCGTCGCGCCCAGGTCGACGCGCCCGTTGGCGCCGAGGTACCGGAAGACGGCGGCGTCGGACGCGCGCTGCACGTTGTCGCCCGTGATCAGCAGCCGCTTGCCCGAGGCGGAGGTCAGGCGGAAGACGCCGAAGTCGTCGGCGACGCGGACGCGGTTGCCCGTGCCGAGCTCCACCACGCCGTCTCCGGAGCCGAAGTCCTCCGGCGGGGCCACGAGCCGGACCCGCTGGCCGAAGCGCACGATGCGGTCGGTCTCCGTGGAGAGGTAGTCCGCGGGGATGTACGCGTTGACGACACCCTGGAGCAGGCTCGCGCCACCGTCGTTGGTCGTCACGGAGGAGACGACGAGCTTGACGTTCGCGAAGATGCCGGTGACGTCCTCGGCGGTGACGGAGATCTCGGTGCCGGTGCCGGTCGCGGTGGCGCGCCCGTCGGTGAAGGAGGCGTCGGTCAGCGTCGCGACCTTGTTCGAGGAGACGGCACCGCCGATGGCACTGCCCTTCGCGCCCCACAGGGCGGAGGCCGCGGAGTCGGCAGCGTTGGAGATCGTCGCGTTGACCTGCGCGGCGTTGTGCGCCGAGATGCCGATGCTGCCGGCGGAGGTCAGCGAGGAGCCGGAGACCCGTGCGGTCGTCTCGGCGGGCTGGCTGTTGCCGAAGGCGGTCGCGATCGCCGGGTCCCCGATGATCGCGTCGATCAGGTTGAAGAGGACGTTCTGCGACTTCCAGCCGATCGTGTTGAAGGCGAGCGTGAAGCCGAGCGCGGTCTCCCCCGAGGTCGCCGCGGTGTGCACCGTCGCGTCGATCAGCGAGGTGTCGCGCGCCTCGACCGCCACGCCGCCGGCCCCCACGGTGACGGTCGCGTCGGTGATCCGGGCCTTGGCGCTGGAGAGGATGAGGTTCGTGACCATCGTCCCGGCCCCGCCGAGCACCGTTCCCGTCCCGTAGAACGAGCCGCCGGACGCCTCCGCGGTGTTCGTCGCCCGCGCCGAGAGGTCCGTCGTCTCCTCCGCGAAGACCGCGACCCCGCGCGCCGTGACGCTCGCCCCGACGATCGAGGCGGCGGCCGAGGCCCGCAGGTCATTAAGCACGACGAGGATGCCGATGGCGCGCGCGTCGGACTTCGTGAGGTTGCCGAGGTTCGGGATGAACGCGAGCTGGTTCTCCGAGGCGCCGCCGGCGAGGCGCTGGAAGTTCGGGGAGGTCGCGAGGTTCAGCGCCGTCGCCGAGAGGTCGACGAGGGTCTTGTCCGGGCCCGTGTAGCGGTACACGGCTCCGACGTCGCCCTTGTCGGGGTCGTCGGCGGCGACGCGGACCTTGTCGCCGGTCCGCAGGAGCCGCTCCCCGGACTTCGTCGAGAACTCGAAGTCCTTGTCGAAGAGGCCGGCGGCGAACGCTTTGAGGCCCTCGGCCGTGTTCGCGGTGATGGCCTTCTGGACGACGGTGCTCGTGGAGGAGATCGTGGCGGCGTCGGCGGCCGAGACGAGGAGGTCGCCGGTCGCGACCACGGTCCGCGTCCCGGTGGTGAACTCGATGAAGGCCTCCGCCGTGGCGAGGACCTTGTTCGAGGCGAGGATGGCGCCGCCGGCCAGGCCGCCGGTGGCCCACGAGGACGCGAGGACCGCGTCGAGCTGCGCCTCGGCGGTGTTCTCGTTGCCCGCGATCGCCGTCACCACGGACCTCTGGGTGGCGCGGATCGTCACGTCGCGCGAGGCCAGGATGGGCGCGTTGCGCATGAAGGCGCGGGCGGTGGCGGGCTCCTGGCCGCCGAACGCCTGGGCGATGAGCGGGTCACCCAGCAGCGCGTCGACCGCGTTGAAGAGGAGGTTCTGGCTCTTCCAGCCGATCGAGTTGAACGCGGCCACGAGGCCGAGCGAGCGGTCGAAGCCGAGGATCTTCGAGGTGGCCGTGGCCGTGATCCGGGCGGCGTCGTCGGCGTGGACGACGATGTCCCGGCCGCTGACCGCGCCGTCTTCGACCGAGGCCGTGGCGCTCGCAAGGACGACGTTGGTGACGATGACCCCGCCCGTGCCCTGCCAGGACTCGACCGTGCTGCCGTCGCTGGCGGAGATCGTCGCGCGCTCGAGCGCCTCGACGGTGACGTCGCGGGCGCCACTCACCGGCGCCCGCAGCAGCTGCGCCAGGACCGCGGAGCGGACGTCGTTGTAGGCGATCAGGCCGAAGATGCTCGCGGAGCTGCCCGTGGCGTCCTTGTCGAGGACCGTGCCGATCGTGGACAGCACGGCGTACTGGACCGCGTCGGTCATGATGCTGTCGTCGGTCAGCTCCTTCCAGAAGCCGTAGACCGAGAAGTCCTCCGCACCCAGGTCCAGCGGCCGGTCGGTGCCCATGAACTGGTACACGGTCCCACCCGTCCCGCCGCCGGCGTAGCCCTCGTGCACGCGGATCCGATCGCCGAAGACCACGGACCGCAGCCCCGAGCGGGTCGTGAATCGGAACTCCTCCTTGGCGGCCTTCGCGAAGCCGTTGAGGATGCCGGCCCCGGCGTCGTTGCTGGGCTGCACCGACGCGAACATGATCGTCTCGGCCGTGATGCCGGCGTCGTCGTCCGCGCGGATGAGCACGTCGCCCCCACCCGCGGCGACGGGGATCTCCGAGATGGACGCGGTCGCCTTGCTGGAGACCTTGTTGGAGGCGATGACCGCGCTGCCGGTCGTGCCGCCCGCGCCCATGAGCGCCGACGGCGCCGACGTCGCGCTGTTGGAGACCTTCGCGTCGATCTGCGCCTTGGAGATCGCGAGAACGCTCACGCCCCCGGCGCTCACCATGGTCGTGCGGGTCAGGGAGGCGATCGCCTCCGACGGGCTCTCCCCACCCCACGCCGCGCCGGCGATCACCGGCGAGCCGATGATCGCGTCGAGCGTCGAGGAGAAGAGGTCGGCGGCCGCCCAGCCGATCGTGTTGAAGGCGAGGATGATGCCCGCGGCGTTCGCGCCGGTCTCGACGGCGCTCAGGGAAGTCGCGGTGATGCGGGCGGTGTTCGCGGCGGAGACGACGATCCCGCCCGTGGTCGTCGTCAGCGCGGAGTCCTCCGCCGTCGCGCGGGCGCCCGAGAGCACCCGGTTGGTCGCGATGACGGCGTTGACCGCGAGCGACGTGCCCTCCCCGGTGAACGAGCTGCCTCCCGACGACGAGGCGTAGAGGTCGTTGGTCGCCTCGATGACGGCCGCCTCGGTCGCGGAGAGCTCCAGCGTCGCCGCGGTGACCATGGAGGTGACCACGGAGGCGCGGACGTCGCTGCGCACGTCGTTGAGGACCACCGCGCCGCCGAAGGCCACGGAGCCCGACTCTGTGAAATTCAGGCCCTGCGGGACGAGGTTCGTCTCCTTGACCGGCCGCCAGTAGCCGCGGTCGGCGTAGTCGGCGGCGAGCAGGTCCACGGCCTGCGTGATCCCCATGTACGTGAAGATCTGGCCCTTGGCCGCTCCCGCCGGGAGCGCCGGCGTGTCGGTGATCCGCACGCGATCGCCGAAGGCGACGGTCACGAGGCCGTCGCTCGAGACGAGGTCGAACGGCAGGAAGAGGTTGATCTCGTCCTGGAGCACCGCCGTGCCGCCGTTGTTCGTCGTGATCGACGAAGAGACGATCTTGATGTTCGAGAAGACGCCCGCGCTGTCGGTGGCGGTGATCCGCGCGTCTCCCGCGGCGACCGCGTCGACCCTGTCGAGGGTGGCGCGCGCGGCGCTCGAGACCTTGTTGGACGCGATGACCCCGCCGAGGCTCTTTCCCTCTGCCTTCCACAGGGCGCTCGCCGTGGAGTCGGCGGCGTTGGAGACCGTGGCGTTGAGCTGCGTGGCGCCGTCGGCGTTCACCACGAGCGCCCCATCCGAGCGGATCGTCGTCAAGGTGACGGTGGCGAGGGCCACGACGGGCCGCTCGCTGGCGAGGAGCGGCAGGCCGAGGATCGTGTCGACGAGGTTGAAGAGGATGTTCTGGGAGGCCCAGCCGAGCGAGTTGAAGGCGACGGCGAAGGCGTAGGCGGACTCGCCCGTCGCGGTGGACGCCGTGAGGGTGGCGTCGATGCCGGCGCGGTTGACGGCTTCGACGAGGACGCCGCCCGTTCCCACCGCGAGATCGGACCCGGTCACGGTGGCGGTCGCGCTCGCGAGCACGACGTTCGTGACGAGCTGGCCGTTGATCGCCTGGACGCTGCCGCCCCCGCGGAACGATCCGCCCGAGGCCGTGACCGTCGAGGTCGCCTCGGCCAGGAGCTGCGAGGTCTCCGTGGCGCGGACCTCGAGAGCGCCCGCGATCACCCGGGTGCCGTCGATGCTGGCGGCCGCTTCCGACCGGACGTCGTTGAGCACCACCAGGAGGCCGACGGCGCGCGCGTCTGAGCTCGTGAGGTTGCCGATGTTGGGGTAGTAGTCGCTGATGGCGGGCGCGGTGTCGATGCGCGTCCACTCCGGCGCGGAGAAGGTCTCGATCTCGAGGTTCAGGAGCGCCTCCGGGCCGCTGTAGCGGTAGACGCCGCCCGGCGTGCCGCCGCCCGCGTAGCCCGGGCCGATCCGCACGTTGTCCCCGGCCTTGAGCAGGCGCGTGCCCGACCGGGTCGTGAAGTCGTAGTCCGTCTTGACCAGCACGTCGAGGAACGCCGCGATGCCGGCCGCCGTGTTCTCGGTGATGGCGCTCTGCACGACAGTGGACCGGGACTCGATCGTCGCGGCGTCCGTGGCGACCACCGAGACGGTGGATCCCGTGACCGTGATCGTGCCCGTCGCTCCGGTCGCGTCGATCCACGCCTGCGCGCTCGTGTTGACCTTGTTGGAGGCCAGGATGCCGCCGCCCGAGATGCCGTCCGCCGCGGAGCCCTTGGAGAGCACCCCGTCGAGGACGGCGTCCGCCCGGTTCTCGTTGCCGACCGTGGAGATCAGCGTGGCCGCCTGCTCGGCGAGGACCGAGACCGCTCCGGTCGCGGTGACCGGCGTGGCCCGGATCCACGCGCGGGCGACCGAAGGGGAGTCGTTCCCGTTGAACGCGGCGGAGATCAGCGGATCGCCGAGGAGCGCGTCGACGGCATGGAAGAGGATGTTCGAGGGCCGCCAGCCGATGGTGTTGAAGGCGAGGACGAAGCCGATCGCCAGGTCGAAGGCCTCGATCTTGGAGGAGGCGGTGGCCGTGAGCGTCGCGGTGGTCCTGGCCGAGACCTCGACGGCACCGGCGCTCACCGACGCGTTCTGCACCCACGCGAGGGCCTCCGCGAGCACGTTGTTCGTCGCGATGACGGCGCCCTTGCCGTCCCACGGGACGATGTGGCTCGCGTCCGTGACGGTGATCGACGCGGCCTCCTCCGAGGTGACGCTCACCGCGCCGGTGGCAGAGAGGGTGGCGTCCTCGATCCAGGCCTGGACCGAGGCGCGGACGTCGTTGTGGTCGACGAGCCCGAAGTACGCCTCGGCCGATCCGGTGAGGTCCTTGTCCAGCACGACCCCGAGCCCGGAGAGCGCGGCGTACTGCACGGCCTCGTTGATGAGGTTCGTCTCGGTCAGAAGCTTCCACAGGCCGTAGTCGGCGTAGTCCTGCGCCGACTCGGCGAGGTCCAGCGTCACGCCGTCGAGACCCATGGAGCGCACGACGGTCCCGTCGGCGAGCCGCACCCGGTCCCCGAGCTTCACGGTCCGGGTTCCCGAGGACGTCGTGAACTCGTAGTCGTCGCGGAACGCGCCGACGAAGCCGTTGAGGATCCCGGCGCCCGCGTCGTTGGTCGGGGAGACCTCGCTGTAGAGCGTCGTGGACGCGACGATCGACGCGGTGTCGCGCGCCGTCACGCCGATCCCGCCGGCCTGCGCCGTGATCGCGACGTGGGTCACGGCGTCCGTGTCGATGAACGCCCGCGCCTCGCTGAGGATCATGTTCGAGGCGATGACGATGGCGGCGGCCATCCCGCCGGCGCCCATGATCGCGCCCGGGGCCGAGGTCGCCGTGTTCGAGATCTCCGCGGTGATCGCGGCCCGGTTGTCGGCGCCCACAGCGATGCCCGTCATGGCGGTCACCGGGGTACCCAGGATCCACGCGGCGGTCCTGGCGGGCTGCTGGTTGCCGTAGCCGTTGTCGGCGATGAGCGGGTCGCCCAGGATCGCGTCGACCGTCTGGAAGAGAAGGTTCGACGGCTTCCAGCCGACGGTGTTGAAGGCGAGGATGACCCCGACCGAGCTCGCGCCCGACGTCATCGCGCTCAGGTTCGTGGCGGTGATCTCCGAGGTGTTCCGCGCGTCGACGACGACCCCGCCCACCGTCGTGCTCACGGTGCCACCGGAGAGCGACGCGGTGGCGTCGCCGAGCACCCGGTTGACCGCGACGACGCCCCCCGCCGCGAGGGAGGCGCCCTGACCGGTGAGCGTGCTGCCCCCCGCGGAGGACGAGGAGACGTCGGCCAGCGCGCTGATCGTCGTGGCGGCCTCCGCCTCGACCCGGAGGCTGCCCGCGAGGATCGTCGCCCCGGTGATCGAGGCGCTCGCCGAGCCCCGCGCGTCGTTGACCACCACGACCCCGGCCAGGGCACGGGAGTCCGACGTGTCGAAGTTGATGTTCTTCGGGACGATCCGCGTCTCGGCGAGCGGCTTCCACAGGGTGAGGTCCGTGTAGTCCGTGCGGCCGAGGTCGATCGAGGCCGCGCCGCCCGCGTTCTCGGGCCCCATGTACTGATAGATCCCGTCGTCCTCGCCCGCGACCTTGACCCAGTCGGCGGTGGTGAAGTCCTGCGCCGACGGCGTCCCCGTCCCGGTGGTCCCGACGAAGAGGTAGACGGTGCCGTCGGAGAGGTCCTTGACCCGAGTGACGCCCTGGGTGAAGAGCACGGGCACGGACTGCGCCGAGGTCATGGTGGTCCTCGCGTACCCGGGGACGATGCGGACGCGGGTGCCGAAGACGACGGAGCTGATGCCGCTCGCGGTCGTGAAGTCGGCGGTGACCAGCCCGTTGACGGCCTTGCCGAGGAAGTGGACGCCGCTGTCGGTCGTCGTGACCGAGCTCGAGACGACCTTGACGTTCGAGAAGATCCCGGCGGCGTCGGTGGCGATCACCGCGAGCGCCGACCCCGCGGTCACGCCGCCGCCGGCGATCGACGCGCGCGTCGCGCTGTTGACCTTGTTCAGCGCCAGGACGACCCCGGCCGCCGCGGACGTCGCTCCGAAGAACGCGTGCTGCTCCGTGGTGGCGGCGTTGGAGACCGTCGCGTTGACCGTCGCCGTGGAGGTCGCGGTCACCGTCACGTCGCCCGTGGTCGTCACGGTCGACGCCGTGATGCTCGCCTCGGTCGCCAGCGGGTTGGCGTCCGTCCCGAACTCCGTGCCGCCCAGGAGCGCGTCGATCGAGGCGAGAGCGATGTTGCTGATCGTCCAGCCGATGACGTTGACGGCGACGGCGGCCCCGGCGGCGATGTTCCCCGGGGCGCCGAGCCGGCCGAGGATCGAGACCTTGAAGGTGATCGCGTCGGGATCGGTGCTCGCCGACGCCGCGAGTGCGCTGGTGGCGTCCACGAAGGCGTCGTTCGTCGCGGACACGGTGACGCTGGCGGCGCTGACCGTGCTCGCGTCGATGAGCGCCTTCACGCTGCCCGTGTAGACGTTGGCCGCCAGCGCGGCGGCGACCGCCTTGGCGCTGGAGATCGGGGTGGTGCCCGTCTTGAGCTTCTCGGCGAGACCCTGGGTCAGCGACAGCAGGCGACCGTCCTCGAGTGCAGACACGGTCAGGGCCCCGGCCGTGACGAGCGTCGAGCCCGTCACCGACGCCAGCACGGTGCGCGCGAAGGTGTTGCGGGTCTCGGTGGCGGCCAGCGTGACCACCGGCAGCCATGCCTGCAGGACGACGACCGAGGCGTCGGCTCTCAGCGCGCTCGCGTCGGTGGCCGACACGCTCACCGCGCCGGTGCCGGCCGGGAGCGAGATGCCGGCGATGGTCGCCGTCGTGCTGCCCGTCACGCTGTTGCGAGCCACCTTGGCCAGCGCGGTCAGGCCCGTGTCCGACGTCGCGGTGACGGAGAAGCTCCCCGCACGGAAGGTGCCCGAGGCGGACGCGAGCACGTCGTCCTGCGCGATGGTGTTGGCGACCTTGCCGACGATGGTCGACCGGATCTCGCCACGGACGGTCCCGGTGCTGGCCGCGGCGATCTGCGCGGCGCCCGTGATCGTGCCGGCGGCCGCGGTGGCGC
>JACDAP010000579.1 GCA_013695395.1 Solirubrobacterales bacterium | reverse complement strand
GCCCTGCGCTCCGTGAGGGCGACGAGATCCCGGCGATCAACACCGAATCCGCCGTGCCGATCGACTCCGTCCTCAACACCTTCGATCCCGTGGCCCGCCTCGCGGTGAGCAAGAGCCTCAAGCTCTTCCGCGACTTCAGCCTGGGCAAGGAGGACCGCTCCCAGGCGGCGCTCCTCTACCTGAACCCGGCGATCTCCTCCGGCAGCCGGCTCTTCCAGGAGCTGAACCGCAGCCGGCCCGAGCTCGAGCGCTTCATCGACTCCACCGCCAGCCTGACGACCGACCTGAGCGCCCGCGACGACCAGCTGGCCGGCCTCGTGACGAACCTCGGCACGACGATGCGCGCGCTCGCGACCGAGCGCGACAATCTCGGGGACTCGCTCGAGCAGCTCCCGACCTTCCTGCGCCGCACGAACACCACCTTCGTGAACCTACGCGCCTCGCTCGACGACCTCGACCCGCTCGTCGCCGCATCCAAGCCCGTCGTCCGCGACAAGCTGCGGCCGCTCTTCGCCGAGCTGCGTCCGTTCGCCGCCGACGCGGCGCCGACGGTCCGCGACCTTTCGAAGACGATCAGGCGGCCGGGCGCCGACAACGACCTCATCGAACTGCTGAACCGGCAGCCGGCGATCGACAGGATCGCCAACCGGAACGCGGTCCGCAACGGCAAGGACCGTCCGGGCGCCTTCAAGGCCCTCCAGGCGTCCGCGGAGGGCGCGACGCCGCAGTTCGAGTACTTCCGCCCCTACACGCCCGAGCTCGCGGGCTGGTTCGACGACTTCAGCTCCTCGGGTGGCTACGACGCACTGGGCGGCTTCTCTCGTGCCGGGTTGGGCCTCAACGGCTTCACGGTTGCGCCGCTGGTCGGCGATCTGCTACCCGTCCCGCCCGCGCTCCGCGACGAGCTGCTGACGACGCTCCTGAGCGGGGGCGTGCTTAAGACCGACCGGAACAACCGCTGCCCCGGCTCCCTCGAGCGCGGCGCGATCTTCCGACCGACGCCCGACTTCAACTGTGACCCGACCCAGGTGCCGATCGGGCGATGACGCGGATCCTCGTCACCCTCCTGGTCGCGGCCGCGGCCATCGCCGGCATCATCGTGCTGACCTCGGGCGGTTCGGACGACGCAGAGCTGGCGGGCAACCAGTACCGCGTCGAGCTGGACAGCGCCTCGGGGCTCACCGACGGCGCTGACTTTCGAGCCGCCGGCGTGACGGTCGGCTCGATCAAGGGGCTCGAGCTCGACGCGAAGACCGCCCGTGCGATCGCGATCGTGAACGTCGAGCGGCCCGAGTTCGCTCCGCTCACCACCGACACCTCCTGCACGATCAAGCCGCAGTCGCTCATCGGCGAGTACTTCATGGACTGCCAGCCCGGCACCGCCGGCAAGCTCGCCACCGGGGGTACGATCCCGATCGAGAACACCGCCGGCACGATCCCGCCGGATCTCGTCCTGAACGTCCTGCGCCGCCCCTATCGGGAGAAGCTCTCGATCATTCTCGGCGAGTTCGGATCTGCGTTCGCCGCGCGCGGGGGAGACGTCAACGAGACCATCCGCCGGGCGATACCCGCCCTGCGGGAGACCGACGAGGTCCTCCGGATCCTCAGCGACGAGCGAAAGACCCTTACGCAGCTCACGCGGGACACCGACACCGTCGTCGGCCGGCTCGACGACAACCGCACCGACGTGTCGCGCTTCATCGCCGAGGCCGGCGACACCGCGGAGATCTCCGCGCGGCGCCGCGTCGAGCTCGCCGGGACGATCCGCCGCCTGCCGCGCTTCCAGCAGTTGCTGCGCCCGACGCTCCGGGACCTCGGGCTCGCCGCGCGTCGCCAGACGCCCGCGCTGCGGGACCTGCGTGCCGCCGCCCCCTCGCTCACCACGCTGCTCAACCGGCTCGGGCCGTTCGCGGACGCCTCCGTTCCGGCGGTCCGCTCGCTCGGAGAGACGTCCGTGGTCGGCACGAAGGCGGTGCAGGACGCGCGCGGCTTCGTCCGGACACTGCGCACCGTGGCCACCACAGGCCAGGAGCCGATCACCAACCTGCGCTTCATCCTCGAGCACCTGGACGACCGCTCCAACGCGGTCGAGAAGAACCCGCGCTCCCCCGGCGGGGCCGGCTTCACCGGGCTCGAAGCCGTGCTGCAGTACTTCTACGTGCAGTCGCAGGCGATCAACATCTTCGACGACAAGGGCTACATCCTCAAGCTCAACGCGCTGATCAACGAGTGCTCCGCCTACACCAACGGCGACACGGCCCTCGCCCAGCCCGAGCGGACCGAGCGCTGCGCCGGCAAGCTCGGCGACGGGGGCAAGATCGAGCCCGAGCCCGCTCAGGGCGCGAACACCGCCGAATCCCGCAGGAGCGAGTCCGGCGCCCGATCGGCACGCTCGGTCCCGACCCAGCCGGGTGTCCCCGGGGCCACCGCCGAGAACGCCCCCGCCCCCGGGTCGCAGACGAGCCCCTCGCCCGCGCCGGCCGACAAGCCCGGACTGCTCCCGGAGATCGAGGTGCCCGGTGTCGGCAAGGTCCAGGTACCCGGCCTCACCTCGCCGTCCCCGCAGCGCGACCCCGGCACCACCACCAACCTCCTCGACTACCTCCTCGGCGGATGAAGCGGCGCAAGAACACCGCCTCCGTGGCGGCCAACCCCATCCTCGTCGGCGCGGTCACGCTCGTCGTGATCATCGTCGCCGTCTTCCTGGCCTACAACGCCAACCAGGGCCTGCCCTTCGTGCCGACCTACACGCTCAACGTGGATACGCCGAACGGTGAGCGGCTCGTCGTCGGCAACGAGGTCCGCGAGGGCGGCGAGCGCATCGGGCAGGTCTCCGACATCAAGACCGTCCGCATGGACAACGGAAAGCTCGGCGCAGAGCTCGAGCTGCAGCTCGATCGCAAGTACACGCCGATCCCGGACGACACCACGTACGTGATCCGTTCGAAGGGAACGCTCGGCCTGAAGTACATCGACCAGATCCGCGGGCAGTCGCCGAAGGCGTTCGTGGAGAACAGCGTCGTGTCGGCCGGCTCGGTGGCCGCGACGCCCGTCCTGGACGACTTCTTCTCGACCTTCGACGAGCCCACCCGCGAGAACGCGCGGCGCAACCTCGACACCTTCGCGAGCGCGCTCGCCGGGCGCGGTCAGGCGCTCAACCGCACGTTCGTCGCGTTCCCGAAGCTGCTCCGGGACGTCGTGCCGGTCATGCAGGTGCTGAGCCGCCCCGATACCGATCTGCGCGGGTTCGTCAACGAGCTCGGGGACTTCATGCGCCTCACCGCTCCCGTGGCCGACGATCTCGCCGAGGGCTTCACCACCGGCGC
>JACDAP010000566.1 GCA_013695395.1 Solirubrobacterales bacterium | reverse complement strand
TGTGCATGACGATCCGGACGGCCGGCGCGTCCCCGAGCCCGGCGTCGAGCGCCTTCAGCACGCTCGCCTCGAACTTCGGACCGAAGCCCTTGACGCCGCGCAGCCGCTCATTCTCGGCCGCCTCGCGGAGCGCGCCGAGCGAGTCGAGGCCGAGCTCGTCGAAGAGCTTGCGTGCCTTCTTCGGCCCGAGCCCCGGCAGCCGCGTCATTTCCACGAGTCCCGTGGGGAACCGCGCCCGGAGCTTCTCGACCGCGGGAATCGAGCCGGTCTCGAGCAGCGCGGTGATCTTCTCCTCGAGGGTCTTCCCGATTCCGGGCAGGCTCGTGACCTTCCCCTCCCGGGTGAGCCCGGCGATCGACCGCGGCGCCTCGCGCACCGTCTTCGCGCCCGTCCGGTAGGCGAGCACACGGTGATGGGAGGCCCCGTCGAGCTCGTAGAGGTCGGCCAACTCCTCGAAGAGGGCGGCGATGGCGGCGTTCGTGGGGTCGGTCGCGGGCATGCCTCGCGTACAGTACGCGCGCTCATGCGTGGCGCGGCCTGGCTCATCCTCCCGACGTTCGACGAGGCCGAGAACATCGAGGCCATCGTCCGCGCCGCCGACGCCGTGCTCGCCGCTGCCGCGCCCGAGGGGCACCGGATCCTCGTGGTCGACGACGGCTCTCCGGACGGCACGGGCCGCATCGCCGAGGCGCTCTGCGCGGATGTCCCGGCGTTGCGGGTGCTCCATCGCACCGTGCGCGACGGCCTCGGACCGGCCTACCTCGCCGGCTTCGCCCGGGCGCTCGAGGAGGGCGCGGGCTTCGTCATGGAGATGGACTCCGACTTCTCCCACGACCCCGCCGACCTCGCCCGGCTGCTCGCGGCGGCCCGCGGCGAGGCCGACGTGGCCCTGGGCTCGCGCTACGTGCGCGGCGGCGGGGTGAGCGACTGGAGCCGGACGCGGGAGCTCATCTCGCGCGGGGGCTCCTGGTACTCACGACGCGTCCTCGGGATCGGGGTCCGCGACGTCACCGGCGGCTACAAGTGCTTCCGGGCCGAGGTGCTTCGGGCGCTCGACCTGCCGAGCGTCCGCTCCCACGGCTACGCCTTCCAGGTCGAGCTGACCTATCGGGCCATCCGGCAGGGCTTCCGCGTCGTGGAGGTCCCGATCACCTTCCGAGCGCGGGAGCACGGCACCTCGAAGATGACCTGGCGGATCGCCGCCGAAGCAGTACTCATGGTCCCGGGGCTGCGCCAGCGCGGACGCTGACCCGCCAGGACGAAGCGTGAGACTCAAGCGTCCGGGCGGGGCGGCCGATGGCAGGAGAGTGGCTGCCGCCTCGGATCTCGCACTCGTCCAGGGGATGGCCCACACCCGCACGACGCTGCGGGCGTGGAGCCGGGAACCCTGGCAGGTCCTTCGCGGCTGGCTGCTCGGTGCGCTCGCGATCACGACCGTGCTGCTGCTCGCCGTCTGGCTCATCGGTTCGTGGCTGACGCCCGACGCGTCGCTCGCGCCGACCTTCCCGGGGCTGACCGGGCGAGCGGATCTCGGCACCGTCGGCGAGGTGCTCATGCGCAACGCGCTCGTGCTGGCGCTCCACGGCTTCGCCTGCGTGGCGGGGTTCATCGCCGGCTCCTCGTTGCCACTGCAGGCCGAGCAGCACTCCGGGCTCTACCGCAAGATCCACGACCGCGCCGGGCCGCTGGCCATCGCGTTCGTGGTCGCCGCAACCTCGTTCTCGCTGCTCACCCAGGCGCTCTCGCTCGGCTTCGGCGCCGCCAACCTCGCGGCCCGCGGTGACATGTCGGTTGGCCTGCTGCTCGTCGGGCTGCTGCCGCACGCCCTCCCGGAGCTCGTCGCGCTGTTCCTCCCGCTCGCCGCCTGGGTGATCGCGAGCCGCCGCGAGGACTGGCACGAGCTGCTCGCAGCGACCTTCGTGACGGTCGGCCTCGCGATCCCCGTCCTGATCGCGGCGTCGTTCGTCGAGGTGTACATCTCGGCCGACGTCATCCTCTGGCTGCGCGGCTAGCGAGGGTCGCTTTACTTTGTATAGTGGACGGGGTCCCTTCCCTCACTAGGAGCACAGCTATGGGCATCGCCGTCACCGACGTCACCGACTCCACCTTCCAGGCGGAGGTCATCGAGTCCGAGACCCCCGTCCTCGTCGACTTCTGGGCGCCCTGGTGCGGCCCCTGCCGGATGGTCGGCCCGGTGCTCGAGGAGATCGCCGCCGAGCGCGACGACGTCCGCATCGTGAAGCTGAACGTGGACGAGAACCAGGCGACCGCGGGCAAGTACGGCGTGATGTCGATCCCGACGATGATCGTCTTCAAGGCCGGTGAGCCCGCCAAGCAGATCGTCGGTGCCCAACCGAAGAAGAAGCTCGTCGCCGAGCTCGAGCCGATCGTCGCCTGATGGCCCAGGACATCACCGACGCGAGCTTCCAGGCCGAGGTCATCGAGAGCAGCGAGCCGGTGCTGGTGGACTTCTGGGCGCCCTGGTGCGGCCCGTGCCGCGCGGTCTCCCCGGTGCTCGAGGAGATCGCCTCCGAGCATCAGCTGCGCGTCGTGAAGGTCAACGTCGACGAGAACCAGCAGACCGCCGCCCAGTACGGCGTGCTCTCCCTGCCGACGATGATCCTCTTCAAGGACGGTGTGGAGGCCGCGAAGGTGATCGGCGCCTACCCGAAGAAGAAGCTCGTCGCGCAGCTCGCCCTCGGCGGGTGACGCGGGACGGAGCCGAACCACCCGCCATTCTCCTCGCTCGGCGGGGAAGATGGCGGGCGGTTGGGAGCGGCGGTGGTCAGGCGGTCGGCGCGGGCGCTCCAGCCG
>JACDAP010000553.1 GCA_013695395.1 Solirubrobacterales bacterium | reverse complement strand
CGCCGGCGCTGTCGGACCAGGAGGCGGTCGACCTGTTCGACCGCGCCTGCGCGAACGGGTACGCCCGCAGCTTCCGACTCTACGTGCTCTACGCCCGAGCTGCGGGCTTCGCGCCGCTCACCCGCTGACCCACCGCGCCCGTGAGGGCGCCACAGGCGGCCCAGCGCACCGGCCCCGGCTCAGTCCGAGGGCGCGGCGAGCGTCTCGAGCACGTCGAAGGACCAGATCTCGCTCGCGGTCCCGACCGGACCCTCCTCGCGGTGCTGGGCGTGCCCGACCGCGAAGTCGGGCGAGGCGACCCAGGCGCGAAAGTCCTCCTCCGAGCGCCAGCGGGTGACCACGAGGCACAGGTCGCGGTCGTCGCTCGGGCGAAGAAGCTCGAAGGCCTCGAAGCCCTCGGCCTGCTCGACGCGCCCCGCGCGGTTGGCGAACCGGCGCGCGAAGTCCTCGCGACGCTCCGCGGGAACGGTGATGGCGTTGATCTTCACGATGCTCACGCCCAAGAGCCTAAGCGGCTCGTGGTCGGGCCGCGCGCCATGACCGTTCCCGCGCCTCGTGATTTGGCTCCCCGTGGCCGTCTCTTCATCACCAGGCTCTAAGTCAGCGAGGGATGGCTCTTGGTGAGGGACAAGCGATGCGCGAAAACTGCTGCCACGCTTCAAGCATGTCCCGCGCCGAACGCTTCGCCAACCTCCTCGGGGTGATCGTGCCCTTCGTCGGGGTACTGCTCGCCGTCGTCCTGCTCTGGAGCTCCTGGGTCGACCTCACCGACCTGGCCATCTTCGCCGTCATGTACCTGGTGACCGCGGGCGGCGTGACCGTGGGCTTCCACCGGATGCTCACCCACCGCTCCTTCCAGACGAAACCCGCGCTGAAGTACACCTTCGCGATCGCGGGCTCGCTCTCGGTCCAGGGCTCGGTGCTCGACTGGGTGGCCGACCACCGCAAGCACCACGCCCACACCGACCAGGAGGGCGATCCGCACTCGCCGCACGTCGGCGGCGGCGAGGGCCTACGCGGCCTCTGGCACGCGCACACCGGCTGGCTCACGCGAACGCAGGGCCAGGCCGACTGGAAGAAGTACGCCAAGGACCTCTACGAGGACCCGACGATGCGCCGGATCGGCAAGCGCTTCCCGCTGCTCGTGCTCGCCTCGCTGCTGATCCCGACCGTGCTCGGCTACGTGCTGCACGGCTTCACCGTGGAGGGCGCGATCCGGGGCTACATCTGGGGCGGCCTCGTGCGGATCTTCCTCGTCCACCACGTGACCTGGTCGATCAACTCCATCTGCCACGTGTACGGCTCCCGCCGGTTCGAGGTCGAGGACCACTCCACGAACGTCGCCTGGCTGGCGATCCCCTCGCTCGGCGAGTCCTGGCACCACAACCACCATGCCTTCCCGCGATCGGCCGAGCACGGTCTCAAGTGGTACGAGGTCGACCCGTCCGCGCTCTTCATCCGCGGGCTCGAGCGGCTCGGGCTGGCCTGGGACGTCGTGCGGATCGCGCCCGAGCGGCAGGCGGCCAAGCTCGTCGGCGCGACGGACGAGCGGAAACTCACCCCGGTCTGAGGGTCGGCCCACCCCGAGCGCGCCGACCGGAGGCTCACTTCCCCCTGATGATCCCGGGCAGCTTCGTCAGGAGCTTCGGGATGTCCTTGCGGGAGCGGTCGAGCGCGGTGCCGAGGGCGGCAGCGGTCGTCGGGCCGCTCACCGGCGCGCCGTGGCCCATGAGCAGGAGCTCGGGCGCGTAGCCGCGCAGCGCGCCGACGCCGAAGGGCCGGAGCATCGGATGGACGCCGACGGGATCGTCCGAAACGGCGAAGGCGTCGACGCTGCCGACCCCCTCGGAGACGACGAGCGTGCGGCTCTGCGGCTCCCACAGCGCTCGCTCCTTCCACTTCGCCTTCTCGATCACCTTGCGCACCTCGAACGGCGTGCCGGGCAGCGCGTCCGGGAGCCGGTGCAGCGGAACGCCGAGCCGCTCGGCGATCGCCTTGCAGTCGCGGTTGTGGCGGTCGAGCAGCTGAAGGACGCCGACGATCTCGCCGAGCCCCGCCGCGCGCTCGAGCGGCTCCGGCGTGTCGATCGGGTCGACCAGCCAGACACGTCCGTCGAAGGCGAGGGCGTGGCAGGCGCGCTGCATCGCCTCGTCCTCGAGAACCCAGGTGAGGCCGGCCGCGTGCTCGTAGATCCGGGGGGAAGTCATTTCCCAAGCCTTACCCGATCCGCCTGCCCCGACATCCTTAGGCTGGCTTGACCGATCTCTCAGGCTCCGCTGAGGCCGCGATGTGAGAGTGCGGCTCATGAGCACTCTCTCAAGCCCCGTCAACCCCCGTATCGAGCTCGCGCGCACCCGCCGCATGCTCGAGGACACCGCCGTCGCCGCCGTTCCCGGCACGCTGTCGAGCCTCACCCCGGACCACGCTGCAGCGCAGCGCTGGACGGCCGAGGTGCGCAGTACCTCCGGCGAGCTCGTCACGCTCCGCCTGGACCGATTGCTCCAGACCGTCGAGGTCGAACCGAGCGCCATCGCCCAGGCCGCGTAGGGACTGGGAGCCTGAACGCTCAGGCTCCCACCCCCGTTCAGGTCGCGCCCCGTCGAGCCCCGTGCTCGGCGGGGCGTTTCTGTGTTCTGCGTGCCCCATCGCACGCTTTCGGGTGGTCACAGCGCGCGGGCCGAGGCATAGTCATGTCCATGCGCCGTGAGGAAGCCCGAGCCCTCGGAGCCGTCGCCGGCGAAAGCGTCGGCGGGCTGGCCACTCGGATCGAGGAGCTCCACCGGGCGATCACCGACCGCGCCTTCCGCGCCGGCGGACCGGGCGCCGCGCCCGTCCGCCTGACGCACGACACGATCGCTCAGGGCGTCTACACCACCGTGCGCGTCGCGGGACGCGCCGCCGCGCAGCTCGCAGGGATCGCCGCGGGAACGGCCCGGCCGGCCGACGCGCCCTCGCTCGCGGAGGAGCCGACCGCGGGCGCGCTCCTGGGGGTGCTCAACGGCGCGTTCGGCGACGCCGTCCACGAGCGGCATCGCGCGCTCAGCCCGGAGCTCGCCGTCCGGCGCCACGGCCGCGACGTCCCGCTCACCCCCGAGTCCCTCGCCGCCGCCTTCCCCGCCCCGAGCTCCCGGGTGGTCGTGCTCGTCCACGGGCTCGGCGAGACCGAGCGTTCCTGGCACCGGCGCGAGCATGCGCACGGCCGCGACCTGCCCGCCACCTACGCCACCCTGCTCGAGCAGGACCTGGGCGTGACCGCCGTGAGCCTGCGTTACAACAGCGGCCGCCACATCTCGGAGAACGGGGAGGAGCTCGCCGCGCTGCTCGGGGATCTCGTCGCCGCCTGGCCGGTGCCGCTGAGCGAGCTCTCACTGGTCGGGCATTCGATGGGCGGCATGGTCATCCGCTCCGCCCTGCACCACGGTCGGCTCGGCGAGGCCGACTGGCTGCCCCGGGTCGCGCACGTCGTCAGCCTGGGCTCCCCGTTCCTCGGCGCCCCGCTCGAACGCGCCACCAACCGTGCCACCTGGGCGCTGGGCAAGCTGCCGGAGACCGCGCCGCTGGCCAAGCTCCTCAACCTCCGGGCGGCCGGAGTCAAGGACCTGCGTCACGGCGCGCTGCTGCGCGAGGACTGGGAAGGCACCGACCCGGACACGCTCGGTCGCGACACCGCGGGCGACGTGCACCACCTGACCTCCGCCCAGCACTTCTGCGTCTCCTCCACGCTGGGCGCGAGCGAGGACCACCTGCTCGGCCTGCTGCTCGGGGACGTCCTGGTGCCGAGGGCGAGCGCGACGGGGAGCGGGCCGAGCGCGCAGCGCACGCCGCTGGCCTTCGACGACGCCGCGCACTTCCCCGGCCTCACGCACTTCGACCTGCTGAACCACCCCGCCGTCTACGCCCGGCTGCGGACGTGGCTGGCCGGGCCCGCCACGCTGCCGGAGTGAGCATCTCGGGCGGCGCGCCCGAGGTCCTCCCTGAGCCGGGGCGGCCGTGGCGGGTCCTGCTGCGCCTGGACGGAGAGGACTGCTCGCACGTCGACCTGCGTGACCCGGGCCACCTGGAGTTCGCCTACGTCCGCCGCCTCGGGGACGTCGTCGACGTCCTTGCGCCGCCGCGCCGCCCGATCGTGGCCTTGCACCTCGGCGGCGGCGGCTTCACCCTGCCGCGCTACGTCGCCCACACCCGCCCGGGCTCGCGGCAGGCGGTCGCCGAGCTGCTGCCCGAGCTCGTCGAGATCGCCCGCGAGCAGCTCGGCCTCGTGACCGGGCGGGAGCTGAAGGTCCGTGTCGCGGACGCCGGGCTGCTGCTCGAGCGCCGCTCGGACGCCTCGGCCGATTTGGTCGTGCTCGACTGCTTCCGCGGCACCGAGATCCCCGCCCACCTGGTCACCGCCGAGGCGATGGCCCAAGTCCACCGCGTGCTGCGCCCCGGCGGGATCTTCGCCGCGAACGTCATCGACGTCCCGCCGCTGCCGGCCGCGCGGGCGCTGGCCCGGGTCCTGGCCGACACCTTTCCCCACGTCGGCGTGATCGCCGCCCGCAAGGTGCTCCGTGGCCGCCTGGGCGGCAACGTGGTCCTCCTGGCCGCCCACCGGGGCCTGCCGGTGCGTGCCCTCGCCACCCGCGCGCTACGCGGCTCCGCGCCCGAGCTCGTCCTCGGCGGGGAGGAGGCGCGCGCCTTCGCGGCCTGACGGGCCAGCGGGGGAAGCGCGAGACTGCGGTCATGAGCGATCTGAGCATGGGCGAGGCGGCGCGGGCCCTCGGCGTCAGCGTCGACACGCTCCGCCGCTGGGACGGCGCGGGCAAGCTCGCCACCACGCGTGACGAGCGCAATCGCCGCCGTGTCCCCGCCGCCGAGGTCGAGCGGCTCGGTCGCCGCCCCCGGAAGCGGGCCGCTCCGGCGACCTCGTCGGTCCGCGGGTCGGCTCGCAACCGGATGGACGGGGTCGTCCGCTCCGTCGAGGTCGACGGCGTCATGGCCCTCGTGGAGGTCCAGGCCGGCCCGTTCACCCTCGTCGCCGCGGTGACGCGGGACGCGGTCGAGGATCTGGCCCTCGAGGAGGGCAGCCCGATCACCGCCGTGATCAAGTCGACGATGGTCACCCTGGAACAGGGCTCCACCGGTCACCCGATGGCGTAGAGCTCCCCGCTTTCCGAGCCGATGTACAGCGTCCCGTCGGCGCCCAGCGCCGGGTAGGAGTCGACCGTGCTGCCGGTGTCGATGTCGAAGAGGCGGATGCCCTTCGCGTCGAAGCCGTAGATGTGCCCGACCCGCGTGCCGAAGTAGCTGTTGCCCGCCTCGTCGATCGCGGGCGCGGTCCAGATCCCGACGTCGCCGCGGGCCTTCGTGCGGGCCTGGCCGACATGCCGGGCGAGCACCTCGCCGTCCTTCGCGCGGACGACGTTGAGCGCTCCGCGATGGTCGCCGTAGTAGGCGATCCCGGCGTTCGTGACCGCGACCGCGCTGTAGGTGAAGGAGTTCCTCGGTGTCCGCCAGCGCTCCTTCCCCTCCGGCCCGACCCCGTACTGGAAGGCGTCGTTGGTCCCGACGACGATCGTGCCGTCCGGGCCGACCGCGGGGGTCGTCTCGATGATCCGCTCGGCGGAGAAGCGCCACAGGGCCCGCCCGCGGGAGCCCTCGTCGCGGACCGCGACCAGATCGGTGTCGACCGCCCCGTAGATCGTCCCGTCGGGCGCGAGGGTCGTGCTCGCGTAGGAGACGCCGTCACCGAGCGACAGGCTCCACCGCTCCCGGAGCTTCCCGCCGCGCACGCTGAGCGCCTTGAGGCCCCCGGCCATGTCGGTGACGTAGACCTTGCCGCCCTTTCCGAGCGCGGGCGAGAGCGGCATCGCGTCGAACCTCAGGCGGCTGCGCTCCTTCCCGTCGGGCCCGATCGCGAAGAGCGTCTGGTTCGGGCCGGGCCAGAGGATCGTCTGGTCGCGGAGCACCAGCGGCACCGTCGAGAGGTCGGAGCCGTAGCTCCCGCCGCCGTCGAAGGTCCAGACGTCCTCCCCCGTCTTGGGGTCGAGCGCGTGGAGCACGCCGCCGTTGGAGGCGGCGTAGACGATCCCGTCGCGGCTGATCGCGGGCCCGGGGACGACCGGCCCCTCGAGCGTCCGCTTCCAGCGCACGGTCCCGTCTTGCGGCCCGCGGACCGGGGCCGAGCCGGTGTGCCGTGCGTCGTGCCCGAAGCCCGGCCAGGGCGTGTAGGCGCGGTCGGGCCCCGGCTTGCGCGGCGGGGCCTCCTCGGGCAGCAGCTCGAGCTCCTGACGGGCGATCGCCTCGCGCGGATTCTCCGGGTCGGCCGGGGAGAACGCGGAGGGCCCGCCGCCGGCCTCGCGCGCCTGCTCGGGCGACGGGCCGTCCGGCGTCGCGTCGCCGCTCCCGCCACAGCCGGCGAGGACGACGAGGACGGGCAGCAGCGCGGGAAGCAGACGGGACACCCGCCGATCATGGCGGGTGTGCCTTACGCGCAGGGAACGACCGGGGCGCACGCGCCCGACCCCGCTCAGCTCTTCGCCGGCTTCCCCCGGGCCAGCACCCCGAGCACGACGTTGACCACCGCGACGACCGCCAGCAGCAGCGCGAAGTACTGCGCCTCGACGAACTGGTCCACCCGCCCGGAGAAGGCGAGGATCAGCCCGGCCGCGAGCGCGGCGCCGCCGAGGCCGATCACGTCCACCGCGAAGCCCATCCGGATGAGGATCCCGCCGACGAGGACACCCGCCCCGGCCCCCGCGAGGTAGAGCCCGGCGATGTCGAGGTTCTCCGGTCGGGTCTCGCCCGCCCACAGGACCACGGCGCCCCAGCCGACGATCACGACCGCCGTCGGCCAGTGTCCGCCGCTGCGACCACCGGCCGCGGCCGCCAGGAGGTAGGCCACGCCGATGGTGATCGGGGTCCAGTAGAACTCGAACGAGCCCTTCTCGATCAGGAAGTAGAGCGCGAGCGCACCGAGCGCGAAGGCGCCCGCCTGGATGAAGCGGGTGTCGGAAGTCTTTGCGTTGGGTCCCATGTGAAGCTCCTTCGTGAGGTGATCAGAAACGGTCCCACGGCCAGGGCTGCGCGCTGCCGTGGCGTTCGATCGTTGGGCCGGTCGGTGCCGGGACGCGACCGAGCAGGCCCGGGCCGACCTGCAGCAGCTCCGACCCCCCGAGCCGTGCGAACGGTTCGTCGCGCAGCAGGCGGGGTGCGTCGGCCCCCCGCCGCAGCGTGAGCGCGCCGGTGTAGTGGGAGTCGTCGGCCAGGAGGGTGGAGACGAGGTCGGCGGGCGGTTCGGCGAGCACGCGTCGGCGAGCGTGCTGCACGGCCGGATCGTCGAAGAGCGGCCAGGCCCCGCGGGGCAGGATGCTCAGCGAGAGCCACCCGGCCTCCCCGTCGGGATCGATCACCCGCCGGTCGACCCGGCGGGCCTCACGGACCGGCTTGCTCTCGCGCACCCACGCGACGAGGACACCGGCCGGGGCTCCCTCGGCGCTCCGCAGCTCGGCAACCGCGTCGGGGCCGGCCGGCGCCTCGGGGAGCCGGGCCAGCCAGGCACGGCTCACCGGGGCGGCTCGAAGTCGTCGCGGAGCTCCCGGGTGAGCCCGCGGAGGTCACCGCGAAGCTCCTCGAGCGAGGGACGCGCCCAGTACCAGTAGCCGTCGTAGGAGGTCGCGACGGTGCGATCGGGCCGCAGCACGGCGACCGTCGGCAGGTAGGGCCGGTGGATCGTGTCGGCGACCTCGAGCAGGTCGAGCACCTCCACGTAGGCGTGCTCGGGGTCGCAGAGGAACGTCCACCGCGCGCCGATCCCGGCCCGGAAGGCCGCGGCCACCTCGGGCGGGTCGACGGAGACCGAGACGATGTTCGTGTAGGCGACCTCGGCCTCGTCCTGCAGCTCGACGAGGCGGCGGAAGAACGCCTGCTCCTTCGGGCACCACCAGCCGCGATAGAAGTGCAGCACCGTCGGGTCGCCGCCGAGGAGCGCGGAGAGCTCGCGCGCGTTCCCGGCGTGGTCGGGGAGGGCCAGGTCGGGAACCGTGGCTCCGGGGGCGATCCGCGGCATCTGCGCCCGGGTCCGTTCAGGCCGCCGCGACGG
>JACDAP010000526.1 GCA_013695395.1 Solirubrobacterales bacterium | reverse complement strand
GTCTAGATGTCGATATGCGGGATCTCCACCACACGGATCCGCCGTCCGTGGCCCGACGGTCTCGATATGCGAGATCCACGGGACAGGGTTCGGCGCGCCCGCGGCGCTCAGCCGGCGGTGATCCTCGTGACCTGCGCCCGGGTGAGCCGCTGCCAGGCCTCGCCGCCCGGTTGGCGCACCCAGGCCGGACGCGCCTTGGTCGCCGCCTTGAGGCCCTCGTCACGCAGCGGCCCGGTCAGGGGTCGGAACCAGGTGGTGACCGGGATCTCGTCGACGACGCGGACGACCGTCGGACGGTGGCGTGGCTCGAGCAGACCGAGCGCCGCCTCGAGGTCCTCGGGGGTGAGCGGCGGACCGTCGGCGCGCAGGCTCACCGCGGCCACGGCGAGCTCTTCCCCGTCAGTCCCCGGCACCCCGTAGGCGACGGCGAGGTCGACCGCCTCGAGCTCGCCGAGGGCGTCCTGCACCGGTCCGGAGGCGACGGTGCCGGCGGCCGTGTGCACGAGTGCGGGCGCGTGGTCGACGAGCCAGAGGTCCCCGTCCTCGTCCTCGCGGAACAGGTCGTCGGTGGAGAGCCAGGCGTCGCCGCGAGCGAAGACGCCGCGCAGCAGCGCGCCGCTGGTGGCCGCCAGCTCGTCTGCACGGACGCGGGAGAGGAGCAGCCCGACGTGCCCCGGCACGCAGTCCCGTGCCAGCCCGTCCTCCCCGAGCACCATCTCGCCGGCGTCCGCGTGGTAGGCGGCCAGGCGCACCTGGGCGCTGCCCGGCAGCCGGCGCCCCTTGCAGCCGGGCTTGGAGCCCGAGACGTGCACGAGCACGGCATCGCCCTGGGTCGAGGCGTAGAACTCGAGCACCCGCGCGGGCGGGAGCCGGTCGGTGAGCCGGCGCCACAGGCCGCCCGGCATCCCCGCCCCGATGAACAGCCGGATCGGGTGGTGGCGCTCGGCCGCGTCCGGCGGCGCCTCGACGATGTCGTGCAGCATCGTCCAGGTGTAAGAGACGACCGTCACGCCGTAGCGGCGGACGTCGTTCCAGAAGCGGTCCGGGTCGAACGTGCTCGTGCCCGCCATCGCGATCCGGGCGCCGCCGGCGATCGCCCCGCCGATCGACGTCATCAGGCCCGATGGGTGGGAGATCGGCGTGACGCTGTAGACGGTGTCCCCGTCGGAGAGCGAGGCGGCCGTCGCGGTGCCGAACGCGGAGAGTGCCCAGCGGCCGTTCGTGATCCGGTTCGCGCGCGTGCGCTCGCCCTGGCCGGTGAAGACGACGAACGCCTCGTCGGCCGCGAGGCCCGGGTTCGGGGCGTACCAGGCGGGCAGCGTGACGGCCTCGGGGTCGATGCGCTCCATGTCGACGACCGCGTCCCCGAGGTCGCGCTCCTGCCCGCCGCCGCCGAGGACGAGCACCGGGACCCCGGCCTGTGCGGCGACGCCCGTGAGCTCAGGGTCGGTGATCACCCGGGTGATGCGACCGATCCCGGCCTCGAGCGCGACCGGGCCGTCGGGACGCATCAGCACGGCGACCGCGCCGAGCCGGTTGAGGGCGGCCACGAGTGCAATCGCGCTCGGCCGGGTCCCCATCAGCACGCCGATGGGCTCCCCCTGGCGGACGCCGAGCGAGATCAGGCCGCGCACGACGCTGTCGATCCGGTACTTGGCCGCGGCGTGGGTGTGGCCGCGGTCCTCGAAGAGGAAGAAGATGTCCTCCGGCGCGCGGTCGGACTGCTCGTCGAGCAGCAGGCCGAGGGAGATCCGCGTGCTCGGGCGCACCTGATCCAGGCGGGCCAGACGCGGCAGCTGGGTGGCGGCCTCCTCGCTGAGCGCCTTCATCGCGGTCGCGGTGCCGCTGGCCACGCCGACCGCGCTGCGGGCGGCGCCCAGGCCGGCCACGGCCGTGAGCTCGAGCATGTGCATCGCCAGCGGGCCGAGGCCGGGCGCGTCGGGCTCGTCCTCCTCGGTCAGCGTGCTCGGGTCGATGAGCCCCGTCGGCTCCTCGCCCTCGCCCTCCTTCCAGCGCACCCACTCCGCGACGGTCGGCCAGGTGATGCGGGTGGCGGTGCCGCCGACGACGAGGCCGAAGTGACCGGCGGGCAGCGACAGCTCACGGATCTCGGCGCGCGGCGCGGCCTGGGCGATGGCGCGGACCATCTTGGTCGGGGCGATCTCGTCGACCTCGCCGACCACGGTGAGCACCGGGCAGGTCACGTCGGCCAGCGTGGCCAGGCGGTCACCGATCAGGAAGCCGCCGGTGAGCATCCGGTTGTGGACGAAGAACTGGCGCAGCAGGTCCGCGAGCGCCGGCCCGGGCCAGGCGACCCAGCCGTCGGCCATCAGGAAGCGGCGCTGCCCCTCGCGGGCGAGCAGCCCCTCGCGGTCGTGCAGCGCGAGGACGAACTCGACGCGCTGGCGCAGGGACTTCACGGGATCGAGCAGGCGAAAGCCGGTCCGGCTGGCCCAGGCGGGGAGCGCGTGGCCGGCGAGGACGTCGGCGAGCGGGCCGACGATCAGGTCGACCGCAGCGGGCGGCAGGCCGAGCGGCAGCGAGCCGCGCGTGTCGACGGGGCTGCCGAAGGTGATGAGGCTCGCGATGCCCTCGCTGCGCCGGTAGGCGGCGCACTGGTAGGCGAACATGCCGCCCTGCGAGTAGCCGCCGAGGTGGACGTCGCG
>JACDAP010000511.1 GCA_013695395.1 Solirubrobacterales bacterium | reverse complement strand
GGCGCCCGCGACCGTGGTGGCGAACAGCGGCGCGGCGCAAACCAGGACCGAGGCGGTCCCGGTCGGCACGTGCTGTAGGCCGACGCCGATGAGTGCGAACGGGACAACCGTCTGAAGCAGCGTCAGGCGCAGCGCGAGCCGGGGCCGGGCACGGAGCTCACAGACGAGCGCTCGCAGCCGGCCGGTGGCGCCGAGGATCGCGAGCATCGCGACCGACGCGACGAGCACCTCCAAGGCGACCAGCTGGAGCAGGCTCAGCTCTTGGAGGCTCCAGCTCACCGGCAGGTAGGCGGCACCACGGAGCACGGCGACGGCGAGCAGGAGCAGCAGAACAGCAACGGGCATGACCGAAACCCTAGCATCTTGGTAAGGTGTGATTACCGCTAGCGGCAGGCCGCGTGCTAGGCCGGTCGATCCAGCCGGAGCGCGGCCCACTCTCCGCCGAGGCGGCGCTCGGTCTCCTCAAGGCCCGTTCGCACCCGGAAGGCGGCGGCGATCTCGTCTGCCTCGTGAGCCAGGAGCCCGGACGCCACGAGCGTGCGGGGCACCTCGCCGCCGGCGAACCCGTCGGCCGCCACCCGGAGCAGCAGCGGGCCCAGCAGGTTGGCCAGCACCGTGGGTGCCGCCGGCGCCGGGCCGTCATGGATCAGGTCGTGGCGCTCCACCACGACCGTCACGCCGTTGACCGCGGCGTTCTCCCCGGTCGCGGCGACCGACTCGCGTTCGTGATCGACGCCGGCCACCGGGCCGAAGCCGAGCTTCGCCGCGGCGATTGCCAGCACCCCCGACCCGCAGCCGAGATCCATGACCGCACCCGCCGGCTCGAGCTCGGCCAGCACCTCGAGGCAGAGCCGCGTCGTGTGGTGGGCGCCGGTGCCGAACGCCTGCCCGGGATCGATGACGACGTCGAGCAGGCCGGGCGCCGGCTCGGGATGCCACGGCGCCCGGACGTGGAGCCGCCCGGCGACGTCGATCGGCCGGTGGAAGTCGCGCCAGCGCTCCCCCCAGTCGTCGGCCACCTCGGTGGTGACCACCTCGACGAGCGCGCCGCCCACGGCCGCCTCGAGGTCAGGGAGCACCGGCACCTCCCCGGGGGCGCCGTAGACCGCGTACTCGATGCGATCACCGAGATCGACCTCTTCGACGCCCTGCGGCGCGAGCACGAGCAGCTCGGCCAGCGCGAGCTCGGCCTGCTCGCGACGTACCCGGACCGCGAGACGGATCACCGTGCCTCCCGGGAGCGGCGGGCGATCGGACCGGCGCTGGCGCGGCACGGAGCCCCGATCCGGTCGCGGCTCACTGCTGGAAGAGCCGGCGGAGCTTGCCGACGACCGATTCGTCGGAGCCGAGGTTCTCCGGGGTCATCGAGTCCGCCACCTCGCGCAGGAGCTTCTTCTGCTGCTTGGAGAGCTTGCGGGGGATGACCACGTTGACCACCACCCGCAGATCCCCCGAGCGACCATGGCGCCGGAGCGTCGGCATGCCCGCGCCGCGAACCGGGAGCACCGTCGCGGGCTGCGTCCCGGCCGGCACCTCCAGGTCGACCGGGCCGTCGAGCGTCTCCACCGGCAGCGTCGTGCCGAGCGCGGCGAGCGGGGCGGATACGTCGAGCACGGTCACGAGGTCGTCGCCGTCGCGGACGAAGCGCTCGTCCGCGGTGACCTGGACGAGGACGTAGAGGTCCCCGGCCGGGCCGCCGTGCTCACCGGCGTGGCCGCGGCCGGAAAGGCGGACGCGCTGCCCGTCGGAGATCCCCGCCGGGATGTCGACGGAGACCCTCTGCCGGCCGACCTGCCGGCCGCGGCCGTCGCAGGTCTCGCACGGCTCCTTGGGAACGCGGCCGTCACCGTGGCAGACGTCGCAGGGCACGGTCCGCACGACCTGGCCGAACGGGGTGCGCTGCACGGCCTGCAGCTGGCCCTGGCCGCCGCAGCGCGAGCAGGTCTCGATCGGCGTGCCGGGCTTGGCGCCGTTGCCCCGGCAGGTCTCGCAGCGCTCGACCGCCTCGAAGTCGAGGTCGATCGAGGTCCCCCGCGCCGCATCGGTCAAGGTGATGCTCGCCTCGATCCCGATGTCCCCGCCCTGGGCGGGCCCGCCGGGGCCCGAGCGCCCGCCGCCGAAGAAGGCGTCGAAGAGGTCGGAGATCGAGCCGAAGCCGTCGAAGTTGGGCGTGCCTCCGCCCGAGCGCAGGCCCTCGTGCCCGTACCGGTCGAAGGTCGCGCGGCGCTCAGCGTCGTTGAGGATCTCGTAGGCCCCGGCGGCCTCCTTGAACTTGGCCTCGGCGTCCGGGTCGTGGGCGTTGACGTCCGGATGCAGCTCGCGGGCGAGCTTGCGGAAGGCCTTCTTGATCTGGGTCTCGTCGGCGTCCCGGGTGACACCGAGGACGTCGTAGGGGTCGCGGGGGGCGGTGTCAGCGGGCATGGTCGTAGACGTCTTCGATGAAGGTCGAGAGCTGTAGGGCGGCCTCACGCACGGAGCGGATGGCCATGGCGTAGTCCATGCGGACCGGGCCGATCACCGAGACGGTGCCCAGATTCCGCGTCGCCAGACCGTAGCTCGCGGCTACGAAGGAGAGGCCCTGGAGCGCCGGCGCCTCGTTCTCGGAGCCGATCCGTACGTGGACGCCGCGCTCACCGAGGGCCGCCTGCAGCACGCCGAGCAGCGTCACCCGGCGCTCGAGCATGTCCATCAGCTCGTTGATCTCGCCGAGATCGCCCACGTGATGCTCGGTGAGCATGCGTGCGGCGCCGTCGACGTAGAGGGCATCCTCGGCGGTCGCCACGAGGTCGATGAACGCGGGGCTGAGCGATTCGAGGAACGCCTGCTCGCGCGGGCCACGGCCGCGGTCGAGGAGCCGCGAGCCGAGCATCCGGGCCCCGAGGCCCACGCCGCTCAGGCGCCCGTTGAGCTCCTCCGCGGCCCAGGCGACGAGGCCGGCGTCCACCGGCGCCTCGAAGCCGAAGATCCGCTTGCTCACACCCCCCGTGGAGGTGATCACGACGACCATCACGACCTGCGGCTGGAGCAGCAGCACCTCGATGTGGCGGATCGTGGCGGTGTCGATCGGCGGCGCGGAGACGATCGCCAGCAGGTTCGTGACCTGCGAGAGGGTCTCGGTGGTGACCCGCATCGCCTCGTCGACCTCCCGGCGGATGAGCTGCAGCTCGAGCCCCGGTCCGGCGGCGGGGGCCTCCGGCGCGGTCGGCAGGATCCGGTCGACGTAGTAGCGATGCCCGGCGTCGGTGGGCACGCGGCCGGCACTCGTGTGCGGGTGCGCGAGCAGCCCGTGCTCCTCGAGCACGGCGAGCTCGCCGCGGATCGTCGAGGGTCCGCAGTCGAGTCCCTCGTCGGCCGCGAGGACCTTCGAGCCCACGGGAAGTCCCGTGGCCCGATGAGTTCGCACGAGCTTGCCCAGGACCAGCTCCTGTCGGGGGCTCAGGTTCACGTCGCCCATGGTACGCGGAGCGGCAGCGGCTACACCACCAGGTGTATCGTGGTGTACATGACTCGGACGAACATCGAGATCGACGACGAGCTCATCGCCCGGGTGATGCACGACCACCGGCTGCCCACCAAGCGGGCCGCCGTGGAGTTCGCGCTGCGTGCGGCGGTGGTGGAGCCCATGAACCTCGAGCAGGCGCTAGCGATGCGGGGGACGGGCTGGGTCGGGGACCTCGACGCGATGCGCGCGCCCCGCCCCGAGCCTGACGAGCGCTCTTGAGCCTGCTCGCCGACACCTCGGCCTGGATCGAATACCTGCGCGACACCGGGTCACCCGGCTGCGAGGCGATCGACCGGGGGCTGCGGGGCGGCGACCTGCTCGTCACCGACGTCGTGACGATGGAGGTGCTCGCCGGAGCGCGCGATGACGCCGACGAGCTGCGCCTCGCCTCGCTTCTCTCCGTCGCCACCTCCGTGCCCGTCGAGCGCGAGGACTGGCCGAGCGCCGCCCAGCTCCACCGAGCCTGCCGAACGGGTGGCGAGACCGTCCGCAGACTCCCGGACTGCCTGATCGCAGCGGTCGCGATCCGCGCCGGGGTCGCGCTGCTCCACTGCGACGGCGACTTCGAGACGCTTGCCCGCCACACGGCGCTGCGCGCCCGGACGGCCTGATCAGCGCCGCAGCTCGGCGACGCCCTCGCGGATGATCGCGTTCTCGCCCTGGCGGGCCTCGAGGTGCACCGTGGTGACCGCCTCCCCCGCATCGGCGACGGTGCCGGAGACGGTGATCTCCTGCTCGGGCAGCCCCATCCCGCGGAACTGCACCCCGAGCCGGGCGAGCGAGGCCGGCCCGCCACCGGCCTCCGTGGCCGCGCGAGCCACGAGCGCCATCCCGTAGAGGCCATGCAGGATCCGGCTCGGCAGGCCGACCGCCTTGGCGAACTCCTCGTCGATGTGGATCGGGTTGTAGTCGCCCGAGGCACCCGCGTAGCGCACGGTCAGGTACTTGTCCGGGGTGACGGAGAGCTCGGGGAGCTCGTCGCCCTGCTCGAGCGCCATCACAGGCCCCGCACGATGTTGGTCCAGGTTCCGACGCACACGGTGTGGCCCTCCTGATTGGCGGAGACGGACTCGAAGACGAAGAACCCGAGCCCCTTCTTCTCCTCGATGCTCTTCACGGTGACGGTGGTGGTGACCTCGTCCCCGGCCACGACGAGCGGCCCCCACGAGAACGCCTGGCCGCCGTGGACCATCCGGGCGAAGTCGATGCCGACCACGGGGTCGAAGAGCGCAGGCCCGATCGCAGGCGCCGAGTAGACGACCGTGAACATCGGCGGCGCGACGAGGTCGGCGTACCCGGCCGCGCGTGCCGCCTCGTGGTCGAGGTGCAGCGGGTCGGTCTCCCCCACCGCGAGCGCGTACTCGCGGACCTTCTCGCGCCCGACCGCGTAGAGCACGGGCGGATAGGAGGTGCCGACCGCGTCGGTGCTGAGCGCCATGGGCGCAGAGCCTAAGCGAGGCCGCGGCGGGAGGGAGCGCCCGCGGCGCGCACCGGTGGATCGGAGATCAGCGCGCCGGTGCCGGGCTCGCCCCGCTCCGCGCCGTGACCGGGGCCGTGAGCGGGAGCGCGAGGACCAGCGCCCAGCAGATCGTCCGAGCGCCGCCGAGCTCGCGTGCGACGACCGCGCCCTCCGCGTAGCCGAGGCCGCAGAGCCCACCGCCGCGAGCAGGAGCAGGTCGGCGCGCTCGAATCCTCCCGCACCCCGGCGGCGGCGAAACCGAGGACCGCAAGCACCCCGGCCCCGGCCGACAGCCAGAACGGCAGCGGGGGCCGCTCCCCCGCGCGCAGCACCGCGGCCACCGCTGTGGAGGCGGGCAGCAGCCCGATCACCACGATCGCGTGGGCGGCGGGGAGCTCCCGCAGCGCGAGCGAGGTGCAGAGCGGGAAGCCCACCACGACGCCGAGCACGACGAGGCCGAGGCGTCGCCACAGCGCGTGGCTCGGCCTAGGCGCGCGTCCTCCGGCGAGCACCACGGCAGCCAGGAGGCCGGCGACGACCGCCCGGCCGAAGGCCACGAACCACGGATCGAGCGTGGCCACCGCGAGCCGGGACGATCTTCCGGGCGCTCGGCACGCCGGGGCAGCCGGTGCTCGTCGAGTCGCCGACCTACGG
>JACDAP010000508.1 GCA_013695395.1 Solirubrobacterales bacterium | reverse complement strand
TCTGGCAGCGCCCGCTCGAGCGCCGCCGGCTGCGCGCGGCCTCGCTGCTCGTGCCGTGGGACACGGGCTCGCTCGAGGAGATCCCGCGCTCGCACGCCGCCGTCGTCGTCGTGGTCCCGATCGCCGTCGACCCCGCGCCCGCGACCGGCGCCCCCCGCGACATCGCGGCGATCACATATGCGGCGAACCCGCACAAGAAGGGTCTGGATCGCGTGCTGGCCGCCTGGGCCCAGGCCCGCAGGGGCGACGAGCAGCTCGTCGTCGCGGGCGCCGACCTGCGCCTCGAAGCGCCCGGCGTGCGCGTCGCCGGGCGCCTTGCGCCGGCCGAGTACCGCCACCTGCTGGGGCGCGCCCGCGTCTTCGTCACGGCGCCGCGGCGCGAGGACTACGGCATCGCGCAGCTCGAGGCGCTCGCCGACGGCTGCACGCTCGTCACCACGACCGCGCCCGGCCCCTACGCGGCGCTCCCGATAGCCCGGGCCCGGGATCCGCGGCTCGTGGTGGACCGTCCGGACGACCCGGCCGCCCTCGCCGCCGCGCTGAACCACGCGCTGGACGCGCACCGAACGCGGATGAGCGTCCACCCCTCGGGCGCCCATCCGCTCTCGGCAGCTCCGGAGACGCGAGCGCGGATGAGCGTCCACCCCTCGGGCGCCCATCCGCGCTCAGCCCCCGAAGACCTCGTGCCCTTCACCCGCGCGAGCGTCGACCGGACGATCACCGAGGAGCTCCTGCCCCGGCTGCTCGGCTGACCGCGGGTCCCGGCCCCACCCCTCACCCCGGGCGAACCGCCCACCATTGTCCCGTCCCAGAGGGGAAAAGAGCGGGCAGTTCGCCCGGTGGGGTCGCTGAGCCTCGGCGCGCAGCTCAGCCGCGCCGCGCGGCCCGCTTGCGCAGGGGCGCGAACTCCGCCCACGGCAGCGTGTTCGCGACGTCGGCCTTCGTCAGCCAGGCTCGCCGGGCGGTGGCGATCCCCCAGCGGGTGATGCCGAGCGTCGAGACGCCGTGCGCGTCCGAGTCGATGACGATGCGCACGCCCGCGTCCCGGGCCGCACGGGCGTGCCACTCGTTCATGTCGCGGCGGTCCGGCGCCGAGTTGATCTCGATCATCGTGCCCGTCCGGACGGCGGCTGCGATGACCTGCTCCATGTCGACGTCGTAGGCCGGCCGCGCTTCGATCTTCCGCCCCGTCGGGTGGCCGAGACAGTCGATCCACGGGTGCTCGCAGGCGGTGATCAGGCGGCGCGTCGGGTCGGTCCCGAAGGCGGTGTGGATCGAGCCGACCACCCAGTCGAGCTCGGCGAGCAGGTCGTCGTCGTAGTCCGGGAGGCCGTCGGTGCCGATGTTCGCCTCGGTCCCGATCAGCACCTCGATCCCTTCCACGCGCGCGTTGACCTCACGCACGCGCTCGATCTGGCGGCGTAGCTCGTCGGGCGTGACGTGGTTGCCGAAGCCGTGGGTGGCCGAGTGGTCGGTGATGACGATGTACTCCAGGCCCTGCTCGCGCGCGGCGAGCGTCATCTCCTCGATCGACTCACGCCCGTCGGAGGCGGTGGTGTGCATGTGCAGGTCCCCCCGCAGGTCGGCGTGCTCGATCAGCACGGGGACCTCCGCCGGGGAGAGCGCAAGCTCGCCCCGATCCTCGCGCAGCTCCGGCGGGAGCCAGGGCAGGCCGAGCCGCTCGTAGACCTCGTGCTCAGTCGCGCAGCGGTGCGTCTCGCCCGTCGCGTCGTCGAGGATCCCGTACTCGCTGACGTGCAGCCCCTTGCGCACGGCCGCCTCGCGCAGCGCGATGTTGTGATCGCGCGAGCCGGTGAAGTGCTGCAGGAGGTTCCCGAACTGGTCGGGCTCGACGACCTTCAGGTCGATCGGGATGCCGGTGTGAGTGCGGGCCCGCGCGGCGTTCTCCCCCGGGACGCCGCTCACCGACTCGATCACGTCGAGCTCGCCGAAGGCCGTGATGAGCGCGCGCGGGTCCGAGGCGGTCGCGATCACGTCGAGGTCCTTGCACGAGTCGCTGCGGCGCCGCGCGCTCCCCGCGAGCTCGACCTTCTCGCAGGCCGGGTGAGCGAGGAGCGCGGCGCCGATCTCCTCCCCCACCGGGAGCGCCTTGTGCATGAC
>JACDAP010000501.1 GCA_013695395.1 Solirubrobacterales bacterium | reverse complement strand
CCCTCGAAGATCTCCTCCTCGATGCGGTCGAGCTTGTTGCCCATCTTGCGCAACAACGGGAAGCAGTAGTCGAACGAGTCGTCGACGAACTTGTAGAGCAGGTAGCCCGGCCCCTTGGCGAAGAGCTGCTCGCGCTCCTCCTCCCGGGTGCGGCAGCGCTCGTAGAGGTACTCGAGCGGCTGGATCGGCTCGTTGGGCAGCGTGATGACGTAGTCCGGCCCGATGAAGATCTCGACCTCGGCCTGGTTGAGGCGCCCGATCTTCTTGTCGTAGGCCGGGAAGTGCAGGACGACGAAGAGGTAGCCCGGGTACTCGTCGACCTTCGGGCGCTGGTTGCGCGAGAAGACGTCCTCGTAGTCGAGCGGGTGGAAGTCGAAATGCTCCTCCATCCACGAACGGTCGGCCGAGCGCGGCCGCTCGATGTTGATCCAGCGCAGCCCATCGAATTCGACGCCCTCGTAGGCGCGGGGCTCAGGCTCCGCGACGCCGCTGCCGGTGCTGGAACCTCGGGGCCGCCGCAGGCGGGGTGGCTTGGGAAGGTTCGGCACGGGGACTTCGGGGCTCGTCGGCGGTCGCTGGCATGGTCCTCTGCGCCCGAGTCTACCGGCGCTCGCAGCTGCCGCTCGACTCGCTACACTCACGCGTCACATAGCTGGACACATCCAGAGGGGTGGAGGGACTGGCCCGTTGAAACCCCGGCAACCAATCGCAAGGCGTCTGCACGAGCCGCGAGAAAGGTGCCAATTCCTGACAGATGTGGCCGGAGTTCCGCGCCTCAAGCACAGAACCTCCGCCACCCGACCGGAGGTTTTTCGTTTCGTATGGCCGCAACCGCATTGAAGTGCCGGGAGTGCAAGAGGGAGTACGGGCTGGAGGCGCGCTACGTCTGCGAGCTCTGCTTCGGCCCGCTCGAGGTCGCCTACGCCGCGCCCGACGCGAGCGACGTCGCTGAGCTGCGCCGCAAGATCCAGGGCGGCCCGCAGAACATCTGGCGCTACTCCGAGTGGCTGCCGCTCGAGGGTGGCCGCCCCGGATCGACGCGCGCGTCGACCGCCGGGCTTCCCGCGGGCTGCACGCCGCTGATCAAGGCCGACCGTCTCGCCGAGCGACTGGGCTTGGGCGAGGTCTGGGTCAAAAACGACGCCGCGAACCCGACCCACTCGTTCAAGGACCGCGTCGTGAGCGTCGCGACCGCGCGCGCCCAGGAGCTCGGGTTCACCACCCTGGCCTGCGCCTCCACCGGCAACCTGGCCAACGCGGTGGCCGCCCAGGCCGCCGCGCTCGGGATGCCGAGCTACGTCTTCATCCCCGCGAACCTCGAGGAGCAGAAGATCCTCGCGACCGGGGTGTACGGCACGAACGTGGTGGCCATCAACGGCAACTACGACGACGTCAACCGGCTCTGCGTCGAGCTCTCCGGCGAGCGCGAGGGATGGGCGTTCGTGAACGTGAACATGCGCCCGTACTACGCGGAGGGCTCGAAGACGATCGCCTACGAGATCGCCGAGCAGCTGGGCTGGGAGACCCCGGACCGCGTCGTCGGCCCGATCGCCTCCGGCTCGCAGTTCACGAAGCTCGACAAGGCGTTCGCCGAGTGGCTCGAGCTCGGGCTGATCACGGGGGACCATCCGACCTTCAACGGCGCACAGGCGGTGGGCTGCAACCCGGTCGCCCACGCGTGGGAGCAGGGCCGCGACGTCTGCCAACCGGTCAAGCCGGACACGATCGCGAAGTCGCTGGCCATCGGGAACCCGGCCGACGGGCCGTACGCGCTCGACGTCGCCCGGCGGACGGGCGGCTCGATCGAGCAGGTCACCGACGACGAGATCCGCGCGGGCATCCGCCTGCTGGCCGAGACGACGGGGGTCTTCACCGAGACCGCCGGCGGGGTCACGACGGCCGTGCTGGCCAAGCTCGCCGAGCAGGGGGCGATCGACCACGAGGAGCGGGTCGTGCTCGTCATCACCGGGGACGGGCTGAAGACGCTCGACGCGGTCCGCGACTCGTTCACCGTGCACACGATCGAACCGACCTTCGACGCGTTCGAAGCCGAGTTCTCAGCGATGTCGGAGGCGATCTGATGGCGGTCAAGGTGAAGCTCCCCACCCAGCTGCGCGCCGCGGCGGGCGGTGACGGCGAGGTCTCGGTCGAGGGCTCGACCGTCGGCGATGCGCTCGACGCGCTCTACGCCGTCCACCCGGACCTCAAGGAGCGGATCGCCGACGAGGACGGCACCCTGCGCCGGTTCGTGAACGTCTACCTCGACGGTGACGACATCCGCTTCGGCGAAGGCCTCGCCACGCCCGTGAAGGACGGGGCGCAGCTACAGATCCTGCCGGCGGTCGCCGGGGGTTGATCCTCCAGGGACTTCCCGGCGGCGGCGCGCTCGCCGTCGCCCAGCCCGATCACGCTGCGCTCGCCGGCCGCCTGGCCGAGGCGTGGGATGACGCGCTCACGCCGGCCTTCCGCACCGCGGTCGCCCACCACGACGACGTCTGGCTCGTCCGCGACGCGATGCCGCCGTGGAGCCCGGCGACCGGGCTCCCGGAGAGCTTTCTCGAGCTCTCGCACACGGAGCGCCGCACGGTCTGGGAGCGGGCGAGCGAGCTCGCCGGCCCGCTCGGGGCCGAGGCCGAACTGTGGATCCTCCGCCACGCCGTGCGGCTCCACGCGCACTTCGACGAGGCGGGGCTGAAAGCGATGACCGCTCAGCTCGCCGACCGGGCCGCCACGCTCGTCGAGGAGCTGCGGGAGGAGCACGGGCCCCGCTTCGACGACACCGCGCTCGCTCGCGGGACTGCGCTGTTCGCGCTCCTCGACACGATCGCACTGCGCCTCTCCCTCGGCGTCCGCGAGCCGGTCGCCGCGGGGGTGCTCACGCTCCGGCCGGTCAGCGACGACCGTGTCGAAGTGGCGCCCTGGCCGTTCACCGGCGAACGCGTCGAGACCCACCTGATGGCCAGGACGCTCCCCGGGCAGGTCGAGAGCCGGGAGGCGCTGGACGCCGCCTGGGCCGCGACGCCGGCCGAGGCGCGACCGGTCGTGCTCGTGCGCGGCTGACCCGCCGCTGGGTGTACGCGGCGTTCCTCGCCGGGGACGCCCGGATAGCCTGCGGGCGTGCTGTACCTCGTCCGTCGTCGCCTCGCCGCCGCGCGCTTCGCGCTCTGGCGGCGCGTCGTGACCGCGCGGCTCGGCCGGCTCGGGGTCGAGGTCCGCTGGGAGCTCGCCGGGACACCGCACTGCTGGACGCTCCCCCGCCTGGAGCCGGTGATCGGACCGCCGGGACCGGGCCGCCTCACGATCCGTCTCGGCCGCGACGTGAAGCTCGGCCGCGAGCTGATCCTCGAGGTCTGGACCGGAACCGAGAACCTCCTCGAGATCGACGACCGCAGCACGTTCGAGGCGTTCTGCCGGGTCCAGCTGCAGGGCGGCACGATCCGCCTGGCCCACGACGTCCACGTCCGCGACCTCGCGCTGCTGAAGACCAAATCGGTGCTCGAGGTGGGGGAGTGGACCGTGCTCAGCCGCGGGGTCCACCTGCACGCCACCGCCGGTGTCCATATCGGCGCCCACGGCGCGATCGGGGAGCGTTCGTCGTTGATCGACTCCGACCACACCGTCGGCGGCTCCGAGCCGGTGCTGCGGCGTCCGCTCAAGGCGGAGCCGATCGTTCTCGGCCGGAACGTCGCGGTCTCGGCCAACTGCGTGCTGCTGCGCGGCACGCGCGTGGGGGAGAACGCGGTGATCGCCGCCGGTGCGGTCCTGAACGGCGGCGAGTACCCCGCGGGCTGGCTCGTCGCGGGGCTTCCCGCCCACGCGCTTAGGGCACTCGAGAGCGGCAATGGCGAAGCGGCCGAAGCCTCTCACTGAGTACGCGGCCAAACGGGACTTCGCGGCCACGCCCGAGCCCGCGAGCGAGGTCGGCGCGCGGTCGGCCGGCCGGGCTGCGCGGTTCGTCGTCCAGGAGCATCACGCCACCCGCCTGCACTGGGACCTGCGGCTGGAGCGCGACGGCGTCCTCGTCTCCTTCGCGGTCCCGAACGCGCTGCCCGTCGAGCCTGGCCGCAACCACCTGGCCGTCCGTACCGAGGACCACCCGCTCGAGTACCTCGACTTCCACGGGGAGATCCCGGCGGGCAGCTACGGCGCCGGGACGATGACGATCTGGGACCACGGCACCTACGAGCTCCTCAAGTGGGAGGAGCGGAAGGTCGAGGTCCACCTCCACGGTGACCGGGTCGACGCCCGCTACGCGCTCTTTCCCATCGACAAGGGAGAGGATCCGAAGGACTGGATGATCCACCTGATGGGTGAGTCGCTGGACCCGGGGGCCCGGCCGATGCCCGAGTGGACCAGTCCGATGCTCGCGACGGCCGGCGAGCTCCCGCCCGACGTGGACGCCGACTGGGCCTACGAGATCAAGTGGGACGGGATCCGCGCGATCGCGGTCTCCGAACCCGGCCGGCTGAAGCTCTTCACCCGCAACCAGCACGAGGTCGCGGCGCGGTATCCCGAGCTCCGCGCGTTCAACCGGGCGCTCAGCCACCACCGGGCGATCCTCGACGGTGAGGTCGTCGCGTTCGGCCCGGACGGTCGGCCGAGCTTCTCCGCGCTCCAGTCGCGGATGCACCTGGACAACGAGGGCGCGGCCCGCCGCCTGGCCAAGGCCGCGCCGGTCTCCTACCTGCTCTTCGACCTGCTCTGGCTCGACGGCCACGACCTCACCCACCTGCCCTACGCCGACCGTCGCTCGCTTCTGCGTGATCTGATCGCCGACGCGCCGCGTTGGAGCGTCCCCGACCACGTGATCGGTCACGGCTCGCAGGTGCTCGAGGCCGCCCGCCAGCAGGGGCTGGAGGGCGTTGTGGCCAAGCGCGTCGACGGCTCCTACGAGCCCGGCCGCCGGGCCCGCGGGTGGCGGAAGATCAAGCTGCTCCAGCGGCAGGAGCTCGTCGTGGCGGGGTGGGTGCCGGGGGAGGGGCGCCGCCGTGAGCGGATCGGTGCGCTCGTGCTGGGCGTCCACGAGGACGGCGGGCTGCGGTACGCCGGCAAGGTCGGCACCGGCTTCACCGAGGCCGAGCTCACGCGGCTCGCCGGCCTGCTCGGCCCGCTCGAGCGGCCCGAGAGCCCGTTCACCGCGGGGACACCACCGCGCGAGGCGATCTGGGTCGAGCCGCAGCTCCTCGCCGAGGTCACCTTCGCGGAATGGACCCCGGACGGCCAGCTGCGCCACCCTTCCTACCAGGGGCTGCGCGACGACAAGGAGCCCTGGGAGGTCGTGCGGGAGAGCGCCAAGGTGGCCGAGCTCGTCGTCGACGAGACACCGGTCCGGCTCTCCAACCCGGACAAGGTGCTCTATCCGGTGGCGGGCTTCACCAAGCGCGACGTGGCCGACTACGCGCTGCGGATCTCGGACGTCCTGCTGCCCCACCTGGCCGGACGGGCCCTCACGCTGAAGCGCTACCCCGACGGCGTCGACGGGAAGTTCTTCTACGAGAAGAACGCACCGGGACACCGGCCCGACTGGGTCCGGACCGCGCGGGTAGGGAGCATCGACTACGTGCTCTGCGAGGACCGGCCGACCCTCGCTTGGCTCGCGAACCTCGCCGACCTCGAGCTCCACACGCCGATGGCCCGGGCGCTGGCGCCCACCACGCCGACGATGGTGGTCTTCGACCTCGATCCCGGCGAACCCGCGACGATCGTCGAGTGCTGTGAGGTCGCGCTCCTGCTCGAGGGGACGCTCCGCGGCCTCGGCCTCGCGACCTGGGCGAAGACGAGCGGCTCGAAGGGCATGCAACTGGCGGTGCCGCTGAACGACCCGCAGGCCACGGCGGACGGTGCCAAGGCGTTCGCCAAGGCGGTCGCCGAGCTGCTCGAGACCGAGGAGCCGGGGCTCGTCGTCTCCCGCCAGGCCAAGGCGCTGCGCCACGGCAAGGTCCTCGTCGACTGGAGCCAGAACGACGAGCACAAGACCACGATCAGCGTCTACTCGCTGCGTGCTCGTGCGCGCCCGACCGTCTCGACGCCGGTCACCTGGGAGGAGGTGCGCGCGTGCGCCGAAACCGGCGATCCCGAGCAGCTCGTCTTCACCGCAGGCGAGGTCCTCGACCGGGTCGCCTCCCAGGGGGACCTGTTCGCAGGCGTCCTCTCCACCGTGCAGCGGCTCCCGGGCTGATCTCACAGACTCCTCTTACGTGCCCGGCGAACTCGCCAAACAACGTCGGCCGCACGATCCGGATCCGCAGCTACACCTGAGCTACAGGACGCCCTTCGCCGCGCCGCCGAGGGGCACCGGCTCGGTCCGGATGATCACCGGCGGCGCGGAGACGTGCTCGGGCAGCGCGGCGAACAGCTCGGCCATGTAGGGCTTGGTGAAGTGCTCCTCAAGCGCCTCGCGGGAGGCCCATCGCTCCACCATGACGAAGCGGCCGGGCTGTTCGAAGTCGCGGTGGAGGGCGTAGGAGATGTTGCCCTCCTCCGTGTGCGTGTGGGTGATCACGGTCTCCAGGAGCGCCTGCACGGCCTCCTCGGAGCCGGGCTTGACCTCGACGGTGGCGACCACGACGACCTTCGTCTCTTGGGACATGGAGCCGACCCTACCCCGCGCTCACGGACCGGCGCAGAGGGCCTGCAGCACCGTAAGCGCCTCCTCGGGCTCCCCGCGGCGCATGAGCGCGAACGCACGGGTGGCGTGGTGGACGTCCTCCAGCGAGACGTCCACGCGCTCCACGCAGAAGCGGGCGATCCAGCGCACCGCGGCCGCCTCGTAGCGCTGTGGCTCCCGGTCCCGCAGCAGGACGCAGACCTCGAGCGCGTCGTCCAGGCGCACCTGGGGCAGCTCTGCCGCGGCCGCCCGGATCAGTGTGAGGTTCCCGGTCGCGAGGGCGCGGCGAAAGCGGGCGTAGGCGGATCCCTGGCTCGTCATACGAACACATGTTCGCATGGGTGGCGGCGGTGATCGCGCCGGGTGCGTCATAGTGGCCGCTGTGCAGGAGATTCCCATCCGCGGCCACATGATCCGCCTCGGTCAGCTGCTCCAGCACGCCGGGCTGGCCGACTCCGGCGGAGCGGCCAAGCAGCTGCTGCTCGACGGTGCGGTGACGGTCAACGGCGAGCCCGAGGCTCGTCGCGGGCGCCAGCTGCACCCGGGGGACGTCGTGACGGTGGAGGGTGCGTCGGTCAGGCTGACGTGAGGCTGCTGCGGCCGGCGTCGCGGGCGTGGCCGGTGATCAGCCCGACCAGTCGGTCCCACGCACCGCGCGGGAGGTCGTGGCCCATGCCGTCGATCAGCTCGAGCCGCGCACCGGGGATCGCCTTCGCGGTCGCCTTGCCGCCCGAGGTCGCAACCAACTTGTCCGCCGTCCCGTGGATGACGAGGGTCGGCGCGGTGATCCGGTGCAGTGCCGCGGTGCGGTCGCCGGAGGCGAGGATGGCCCCGAGCTGGCGGCCGCTGCCGCTGCGGTCCGAGCCGCGGTCGAAGCTCACGCCGGCGAGCTCGCGCGTCGCGGCGACGTCGCGCTCGAACCCGGGGGAGCCGACGATGTCGAAGAGCGCGACGACGCGGTCGATCGCGGCCTCACGCTCCTTCGCCGGCGGCTTGGCGAGCATCGGCAGGACGCGGAGCGCCGGCTGGCCCATGCGGCGGGCACCGGTGCTGGACATGATCGAGACGAGCGAGCGGACCCGGGCTGGCTGCCGGACGGCGATCTGCTGGGCGATCATGCCGCCCATCGAGACACCGACGAGGTGCGCGTCGTCAATGCCGAGCGCGTCCAGGAGGCCGACCGTGTCGTCGGCCATGTCATCGAGCGTGTAGGCGGGATCCCGGACGCGACGGGTGGCCAGCTCGAGCAGGCCGGGCGGGCGCTTGCCCTTCATGTGGGTCGAGCGCCCGATGTCGCGGTTGTCGAAGCGGATGACGCGGAAGCCCTCGGCCGCGAGGGCGGCGCAGAACTCCGGGCGCCAGTCGAGCATCTGGGTGCCGAGTCCCATGACGAGCAGCAGCACGGGATCATTCGCGGCGCCGAACTCCTCGTAGCAGAGCTCGAGGTCGCCGACGGGGATGAGCTGCTCGGTCATCCGCGTGACGGTAGTGCGGAGACTCGATGCAACCGACACACAGACAGGGGGCGTTCGCAGCTTTTCCCCCATCGCGTCTTGCGCCGCCGTTGTAGCTCATCGGGACGGCGTTGTTTCTAGGCCACTTCCCCCGGGTTCTCAACGCATGTCCCCCGAGTTTTCCGGGGATGCCTGCGTTTTGCCTGCAAAACGGCGTACGCGGTGCCCCGGGCCGCAGTCAGCGCGATACGCGAGGCACCGGGTCGCGCGCCCTGTCGCAGAACGTCCCCGTGGATTACATGGTGTGTCATTCGAGGTTTGAGCAACTCCATCCGATGGGCCTGCGGATCTCCGCCGGCGCTCACCTACGGTCTGCTCCGCGCGGAGCCGAACGCCGTGGGGGTGAGCTGAGATGCGCACGGCGATTGCCATGGCCGCCCCGGAGGAGTCTGAGGGTCCTGACCGTCCCGAGCTTTCGATGACCGGCCTGCCGGGGCCTGGCTTGTCGGATGCGTCTGGGGTGGCGGTGGAGTTCGAGGTTGACGCTACGGGAGAGGAGCGTTGGGTTGATCCGCGTTTGCGCTCGCGCCGCCATACCGACCCGGTGGTGCTGGCGCTCTTTCATCGCATCGTCCAGATGTCGCTAGCCGATCAGGAGCACTGCCTGCGCTGCGCGATTACGTCTTTGACTGGGTTGTCGCCTGGAGCGCAGCAGCGTGCGTTTGGGGCGCTGAGCCGCTGCATCGAGGAGACCAAGCTCGGGCAGGGCTTCCCGGCGGCCGGCGCGTATGACATGTGGCGGCGCGGCCGACTGAACGCTGGCGAACGCGCTCTGGACGTGCCTTCGAACAAGGCGATCCGCAATGCGTTCGGTGGGACTTGGCAGGCGGCGAAGGCCGCGTA
>JACDAP010000476.1 GCA_013695395.1 Solirubrobacterales bacterium | reverse complement strand
GAGCGTGTCGTCCGGCGCGAGCAGGTCGACGGCATGCAGATCGATCGCGGGGTGGGCCGCGACGTCGACGATGCCGCCGACGTTCGCGAGCCCGACGAACTCGCCGTACCGGGGGTGGGACCGGTGCCAGGCGAACACGCTCGGCACGCCCGGGTCGAACGGGGTGACGGTCGCGCCATCGTCGTGCAACGGCAGGCAGGTGCGACGGGCCTCGACGAGGTGTCGGATCCCCGCCCACACCCGGCCGGTGACGGTCGACCGGTCATGGCGGCGGCCGGCGAGGACGTCGTCGAACGCAGGTCGATGTGTCCACCGGCTGTCGGCGACCTCGTCCTGATCCCGCAGCCAGTCCGTGTCGTCTCCCTGACCGAGCTCGTCACCCATGTAGACGATCGGGATCCCGCCGTACCCGAACGCGATGCCGTACAGGAGCAGGATGCGATCGATCGCTTCATCGAGTGCGAGGGAGTCGTCGCCCTGGAGCGCGACGGTGACGCCCGCGAGCGTTGCCGTCATCCCGCTCGTGCGTTCGTCGCCGGTGATCGTGTTCCGGCCGAACGCCAGACCGCGAGCGAACGACCCCGGGAAGTCGCCGCGGTAGAACGCGGCGAGATACGCGCGGTGGGCCTGACCGGTGAGACCCACGCTCGCGGCATCCGTGTCGTCGATCGCCCAGCCGATGTCGTCATGACACCGGACGTAGGTGAACCAGCTCGCACGGTTCGGCACCGCCGGCAGCCGGGCGACCGAGTGGAGGGCGAGGTCGGCGCGCCCCGATGCCACCATCGACCACCCCTGCACCATCAGCTGGTTGTGGTAGGCGAGTTCGCATTCGCGACGTTCGAACTCGTGGCGACCGAGGTACGCAACGAGGTCGTCGGGCGCCACGATCGCTTCGGCGAGCAGCACGGTGGCCGGTGCCGCCAGGGCGAGCACGGCGCGCAGTGACTGCGCCACGAGGTGGGCCTCGGGCTGGTTCTGACAGTTGGTGCCGAGGCGCTTCCAGGTGAACGCGACCGCATCGAGTCGCAGGATGTCGATGCCGAGATTGGCGAGGTCGAGGGCGATCGACGCGATCTCCCGCATCACGTCGGCGTTCGACCAGTCGAGATCCCACTGGAACTCGCGGAACGTCGTCCAGACCCACCGCTCCATCTGGGCGTTCCAGGTGAAGTTGCCGGGCGACAGGTTGGGGAACACCTCGGGCAGCGATGCCTCCCACAGGTCCGGCTCGGTTCGGTCGGGGAAGGTGCGGTACAAGGACTGGTGGTACGCGGATCCGCCGGCGGCGGCGACCGCCCACTCGTGGTCGTCGGCGGTGTGGTTCAGGATGAAGTCGGCGCAGAGGCTGATGCCGCCGGCCCGCAGATCGTCGATCAGGTCGGCGAGGTCGGCCGGGGTACCGAGACGTTCGTCGGGCCGCAGGTAGTCGCGGATCGCATACCCTCCGTCGTTGTCGCCGTGCCGGGGCTGCATGAGCGACAGCAGGTGGAGCGTGTCGACGCCGAGCTCCTGCAGGTAGGAGATGCGCTTGCGGACGCCTGCCAGGTCGCCGCCGAACCGGTCGACGTACGCCATGTACCCGACCCGCTCCGGTGCCTGGTACCAGTACGGCGACGCCGTTCGCCGCCGATCGAGTGCCTGCAGCTCCGTCGGCCGATCGGCGTGCGCGTCTCGTGCGCGGCTGACGAGATCGTCGGCGAGCGCCGCCGCGTCACCCCCGTAGAGACCGATCAGCGCCGCATCGAGGTCGGGACGCCACTCGTCCACACGGTCGTCGAACTCGCTCGCCACGAGCCCAGCGTAGGTGCGGTTGCTACTCTCCGCCGCATGCGAACGATCACGGCCTCGTCGTCCCAGAAGTGCTGCGGAGCATCGTCATGACGGTCCGGATCGGGCTCCTCGCAGCCTCTCGGATCGCCGACCTGGCGATCATGAAGCCACTTCCAGACGTCGATGGTGTCGAGGTCACCGCGGTTGCCGCGCGTGATCACGGACGCGCCCGCGCGTCC
>JACDAP010000053.1 GCA_013695395.1 Solirubrobacterales bacterium | reverse complement strand
GCCGGGACGAGCGGGATGCGGACGCCGAAGCGGGTCGGGTGGCCGTGGCCGTGCTCGGCGAGCCACTGCACGACACCGTCAGCCGCGGCCAGACCGAACGCGGAGCCGCCGGTGAAGAGTGCGCCCTGGATCAGGCGCGGGCCGCTCGCCGGGGTGAGCAGATCCATCTCGCGCGTACCCGGCCCGCCGCCTCGCACCTCACCACCCGCGACCGCGCCCTCCGGCACCAGGATCGCCGTACATCCCGTCCGGCCGACGGGGTCGGTCCAGTGACCGATCAGGAACCCGTCGGGCGGCGCGAGCATCCGTTGCATGCTTGCACCGTCGTGTGCGCCACGCCGGACAGCTTCCCTGGGATCTCCGCGACGTTCCGCAGGCTCAGCGACCAGAACGTCACCGGATCGGCGCGGGCCGTCGCCGACGGCTGCCCGTCGTGACTCCACCTTCCGCGCCGCGCGGCGTCCGCGCTACCGTTCCCGCGGGTGTCCGCCACCGCGCTCGATCCCACCCCGCCCGGCCAGGGCGAGCACGTCGCTCCCGACGCGCCGTGGTGGGGGAACCCCATCGGGGAGATCCGCTGGCAGGCTGAGCTCGCGCGACTGCTGGTCGACCCCGTCTTCCGGGGCCGAGGCGTCGAGCGGGGCGACGGCGCGCCGATCATCCTGGTCCCCGGCTTCCTCGCGAGCGACGTCACGCTGAGCGTCATGCGCGGCTGGCTGGGCCGCATGGGCTACGAGGCGCACGGCTGCGGGATGGTCGCGAACATCGATTGCTCCGACCGGTCCTGCAACCGGCTGCACGAGCAGGTCGTCGAGCTTCACGCGCGCACGGGAAGAAGGGTGACCGTGATCGGCCACAGCCGGGGCGGCCACTTCGCCAAGGCGCTCGCCCGCCGCGACCCGGAGCGCATGTGCGCGGCGATCTCGCTCGGCGCCGGTCTCGACACTCCCTTCGACATCAGCGCCCCCACCCAGGCGGCCGTCCGCGCCGTCCGCTCGGTGCACGCGCGCACGAGCGACCGGATCGCCCGCAACGGCTGCTTCACCTCGGACTGCCGCTGCCGCTTCACCGAGGACTTCAGCGGCGTCACGCCCGACGAGGTCCCGCTCACGAGCATCTACTCGAAGGGCGACGGGGTCGTCCGCTGGCGCGCGGCGGTCGTCCCGTACGCGCGCTGCGTCGAGGTCACCGGCAGTCACGTCGGCCTCGCCTTCAACCGCAAGGTCTACGCAGAGCTCGGCCGCACGCTGGCCGCGCAGACGCGGCGTTCGTAGGCCCCACGTGGGCCAGGCGAGCGCCGTCCGCGTACGAGAAGGAACGATCTGGCGCGGCGCCGGGGTCCGTATGACCTTCGCGTGCCACTATTCCTGGCCGCCACGTCTCATCCCCGCCCGAGAGAGAAAGCCGCCCGACCTCCCATGAGCCACTACAAGAGCAACCTCCGCGACCTCCAGTTCAACCTCTTCGAGGCCCTCAAGGTCGACGACGTCCTCGCCACCGGAAACTACGAGCACCTCGACGGCGACACCGTCCGCACGATGCTCTCCGAGGCCGCGCGCGTCGCCGAGGGCCCGCTGTCGGCCTCCTTCGCCGAGACCGACCGCAACCCCCCGACGTTCGACCCGGAGACCGGCACGGTCACGCTGCCCGAGGACTTCAAGGCGGCCGTCCGCTCCTGGTCGGAGGGCGACTGGCACCGTGTCGGCCTCTCCGAGGACGTCGGAGGCGTCCCCGCCCCGCCGATGGTCACCTGGGCGATCAACGAGTTCGTCCTCGGCGCCCAGCCCGCCGCGCTCATGTATCTGGCCGGCGCCTCCTTCTCGGGCATCCTGCACGGGCTCGGGGACGAGGAGCAGAAGCACTGGGCCCAGCTGGCGGTCGAGCGCGAGTGGGGCTCCACGATGGTCCTCACCGAGCCCGACGCCGGCTCCGACGTCGGCGCCGGGCGCACCAAGGCGACCGAGCAGGAGGACGGCACCTTCCACATCGAGGGCGTCAAGCGCTTCATCACCTCGGGTGACTCCGGCGATCTGTTCGAGAACATCTTCCACCTCGTGCTCGCCCGCATCGAGGGTGCCGCACCGGGCACCAAGGGGCTGAGCCTCTTCTTCGTCCCCAAGTTCCACTTCGACACGAAGACCGGCGAGCCGGGTGAGCGCAACGGCGTCTTCGTCACCGGCCTCGAGCACAAGATGGGCCTGAAGGCCTCGGCCACCTGCGACGTCGCCTTCGGCGACAACGGGATCCCCGCGGTCGGCTGGCTGGTCGGCGGCGACCGCAACGGCATCGCCCAGATGTTCAAGGTCATCGAGCACGCCCGGATGATGGTCGGCACGAAGGCCATCGCCACCCTCTCGACCGGCTACCTGAACGCGCTCGAGTACGCCAAGGAGCGCGTGCAGGGGGCGGACCTCACGCAGATGACCGACAAGAGCGCCCCGCGCGTCTCGATCATGCACCACCCCGACGTGCGCCGGGCGCTCATGCGCCAGAAGGCGTACGCGGAAGGCCTGCGCTCGGTGTACCTCTACACCGCGGCCTTCCAGGACGTGACCTCGGCCGAGATCGTCTTCGGCATGGAGGGCGCGATGGCCCACAAGGTCAACGACCTGCTGCTGCCGATCGTCAAGGGCGTCGGCTCCGAGCGTGCCTACGAGGTGCTCGCCGAGTCGCTGCAGACCTACGGCGGCTCCGGCTACCTGCAGGACTACCCGCTCGAGCAGTACATCCGCGACGCGAAGATCGACTCGCTCTACGAGGGCACCACCGCGATCCAGGCGCAGGACTTCTTCTTCCGCAAGATCGCGCGGGACAAGGGCGAGGCGATCGGCTGGGTCATGGGCCAGATGCAGGCCTCGATCGACCGCGACGGCGACGATGGGCTCAAGGAGAGCTGGGGCCAGTTCGCCACCGCCCTGGGAGACGTGCAGGCGATGGCCGGCTCGCTGACGCAGTACCTGATCGCCTCCCAGGAGGACCCCAAGTCGCTGTACAAGGTCGGCCTCGGCTCGCGGGACTTCCTGATGGCCTTCGGCGACCTGCTGATCGGCTGGCTGCTGCTCGACCACGCGGAGATCGCCCTGAAGGCGCTCGCCGGAAACCCGACCGCCGAGGGCGACAAGGCGTTCTACGAGGGGAAGGTCGCGGTCGCGACGTTCTTCTCCCGGACGGTCCTGCCGGGCCTCTCCGCGGTCAAGGAGACCATCGCCACGATCGACAACGACGTGATGGAGCTCGCCGAGGCGAGCTTCTAGCCGCGGGCGATCGACCCGGGCGCCGCGTGGCGCCCGGGTCTGCGGTACTCAGGCCCGGGCGCCGACCTGATCGGCCCCGGCCGGCTCGGTCCGGCCCTCGGCCTCCACGGCCTCGGTCCAGATGACGCCGCGGGCCTCGGCCTCCTCGACCATCTGGCGAGCGATGACGAGCATCTGGATCTCGTTGGCGCCCTCGTAGATCTGGAGGACCTTCGCGTCGCGCATCATCCGCTCGGCCGGGAACTCCTTCAGGTACCCGTTGCCGCCGAGCACCTGCACGGCCTCGGTCGTCGCCTCCATCGCCGTGTCCGAGGCGAACAGCTTGGCCGCAGCGGCGAGCTTGGTCGTCCGCGGGTCCTGCTCGTCCACGCAGGTGGCGGCCTGGTAGGTGAGCGAGCGCGCGGCGGCGACCTTCGCTTCCAGCCCGGCGAGCTTGAACTGCACGCCCTGGTGCTCGATCAGCGGCTCCCCGAAGGTCTCCCGGCGGCGCGCGTAGTCGAGGGCGAGATCGATCGCGCCCTGGCCGAGCCCGACGGCCTGGGAGGCGACGGTGGGGCGTGAGGTGTCGAACGCGCCCATGGCGATCTTGAACCCGTCACCCTCCTCGCCGAGGAGGTTCGCGTGAGGGACCTCGACATCGGTGAAGGTGGGCGCTCCGAGCCGCCACCCGGGCATGCCCATCGTCGGGAGCTCCTCGACGCTCAGCCCGTCCGACTGCCCGTCGACGACAAAAGCGCTGACGCCGCCGGCGCCGTCCTCTCCCGTCCGGGCGAAGACGACGTAGAGCTGGGAGAGGCCCGCGTTGCCGATGAAGCGCTTGGTCCCGTTCAGCACCCACGTGTCCCCGCGTCGCTCGGCGCTCATCCTCAGCGCTGCGGGGTCGGAGCCGACGCCGGGCTCGGTGATCGCGTAGGAGCCCAGGTGCTCGCCGGAGGCCAGCCCGGGAAGGAACCGCTGCTTCTGCTCCTCGCTGCCGGCCAGGATGATCGGAAGCGAGGTGAGCTTCACGTAGGCGCCCATCAGGGAGGCGGTCCCGCTGACCCGCGCGAGCTCCTCGATGAACGAGCAGTAGGCGACGTTCGTGCTGTCGCGACCGCCGTAGGCCGCGGGGATCGCGAGCTTCAAGAGCCCCTCCTCGGCCAGCGCCTCGTGCACGTCCATCGGGTAGGGCGAGCTCGAGTCGACGTCGAGCATCTTCGGGCGCACCACCTCCTGAGCGAAGCTGCGGATGGAGTCACGCAGCTCGCGCTGCTCATCGGTCAGGCGCCACATGGTTCTCTCGTTTCGGTGGGAGGGCAAGCGCGGCCAGCGAGCCGCCGGTGCGCAGGGCGCCGACGTGCAGGCCGAAGGGACGGGTGAAGGGCTCGGCGCGGGCCAGCAGCCCGGTGCGCGGACGGCCCGCGGGGATCGGTGCGCGCTCGCCGCCCAGGAAGGCGTCGATCGCCGCAAGCGAGCGCTCGGGCGCCTCCAGGATGCAGGCGTGGCCGGTGCCCTCGACGACGCAGAGCTCCGCGTCCGGGATGCGGGCGACGAGCAGCTCGGCGTTCTCGATCGGGGCGAAGGAGTCCTCACCGCCGTGCATGACCAGGGTGGGCGCCTGGATCTGTCCCAGGCGGCTGACGGTGTCGTGGTAGACGGTCGCCCACCAGTGCGCGTTCGCGCCCCAGGGCGTCGGGGTGTAGCGGGCGAAGTAGGTGAGCAGCTCGCGCACGCGCTCAGGCTCCTCCTCCCGGAAGCGCTCGGAGAAGAGCAGCGGGGCGAGCCACGGCCGGGCCGGGACGTGGAAGGTGCGGGCGAGGTTCACCCCGACGGGGACGAGTTCGGCGAGCGCCGGGCGGATCGCCCGCGGACCGCCCGGCGTGGAGCCTGCGAGCACCAGCCCGCGGACCCGCTCGGGGAACCGGAGCGCGAGCTCTTGAGCGATCATCCCGCCCATCGAGATGCCGAAGACGTGCGCGCTCTCCAGCTCGAGCGCGTCCAGCAGGCGCGCGGCGTCGGCGGCGAGCTCGGGCATCGAGGTCGCCCAGGGCGGGGAGCCGGAACGGCCCGAGCCGCGGTTGTCGTAGGTGATGCAGTCGTACCGCTCACCCCACAGCGGCAGCACCGGCTCGTAGACCGCGCTCGAGATCGTGAAGCCGGTGATGCAGAGCAGCGGCTCGCCGCTCCCGGTCCGCTCGTAGTGCAGCCGCGGGCGGCGCAGCGCGTAGGGCATCGCCCGCGGCGCTCAGACCTGCTGGAACACGTAGGTCCCGGGCGCGTCTCCTTGAGGGCTGTAGCGGCCGCGGCCCTTGCCGAGCGCCTTCGGCGCCGCCTGCTCGGGGCCGGAGCGCTCGCCGAGCCACTCGGTCCAGTCCTCCCACCAGCTGCCGCGCTGCTTGCTCGCCTGGGCCAGGAACTTCTCGGGGTCGGCCGGGTGCTCCTTCGCGGTCTGGAAGGAGGCCTTCTCGTTGCCGGGAGGGTTGACCATCGCGGCGATATGGCCGCTCGTGGAGAGCACGAAGCGCGGCTCGGAGCCGAGCAGCTGGGTGGTCCGGTAGCAGTTCTCCCACGGCGAGATGTGGTCGGCGATCCCGGCCACGAGGTAGGCGTCGGTCGTGATGGCGCCGAGGTCGATCGGCGTGCCCAGCACCTCGAGCTCGCCAGCGTTCACCAGCGTGTTGTCGAGCGACATGCCGACGAAGTCGCGGTGGAGGCCGGCGGGCATGTTCGTCGTGTCCGCGTTCCAGAAGAGGATGTCGAAGGCGGGCGGCCGCTTGCCGAGCAGGTAGTTGTTGACCCAGTAGCCCCAGACGAGGTCCGTCGGGCGCAGCCAGGCGAAGACGCCGGCCAGGGAGCGGCCGGACAGGTAGCCCTTGCGCGCGGACTCGGCTACCGCGAGCGCCGCCGCCCGCCGGTCGGCGAAGCTCGAGACCGTCCCGGCGCGCTCGTTGTCGAGCACGCAGACCCCGAGCGTGAGCCCGGCGACCTTGTTGAGCTCGCCCTTCGCGGCCAGGTGGGCGACCGCGATGGAGAGCACGATGCCGCCGGCGCACAGCCCGATCGTCTGCGCCCGCTCGGTGCCGGTGATGTGGGTTGCGGCGTCGAGCGCGTCGAGCACCGCGGCCACGTAGGTCTCGAGGCTCCAGTCGGCCTGCTCGGCCCCCGGGTTGCGCCAGGAGATCGCGAAGACCTGCTGTCCCTGGCCGAGCGCATGCTCGATCATCGAGCGGCCGGGCGCGAGGTCGGTGACGTAGTACTTGTTGATCATCGGCGGGACGACGACGAGCGGGGTCTCGCGGACCTGTTCGGTCAGCGGCGCGTACTGGATGAGCTCGAAGACCTCGGTGGAGAAGACGACCGCGCCCTTGGTGCAGGCGAGGTGCTCGCCCACGACGAACTTCGTGGTGTCGACCATCGTCGGGATGCGCGGGGCCTTGGCCATGTCGCCGATCAACTGGCGGGTGCCCTGGACGACGTGACCGCCGCCGGAGTCGATCCACGCCTTGAGCACGGCGGGGTTCGTGGCGGGGAAATTCGTGGGCGCGAGCGCGTCGAGGATGTTCTCGCAGGCGAAGCGCAGCCGCTGCTCCTCCGCCCAGTCGAGCCCCGCGTCGCTGATCAGCCCGTCGACGTACTGCCCGGTCGCGATGTAGCTCTGGCCGAGCCGCTTGAAGGCCGGGTTGCCCTGCCACGCCTTGTCCTTGAAGCGCTTGTCGCCCTTGGCGGGGGCGACCTCGGAGCGGCCCGCGGCGATCCTCGCGAGCTCGAACCCGTAGCCGCCCGCTCGCTTGAGGGTCTTCTGCGGAGCGAGCGCGAGCTTGGCGGCGGCCTTCGCGCCCGCCACGCCGGGCAGCCAGCGCGGCCCGCTCGAACCCAGGGCGGCGTCGGTGAGCATCGAATCGAGCGTGGGGCGCTTGGCGCGCGTGTCGGGCTTCTCCTGCAGGGCCATCGCGGCGCCTTCCTTCGGGGACCTTCTTGACGTACCCCCACTCGACACCGCGTCAAACAGAGCGCGCGGTCTTTCCCGGTTTCTCGTCGTCTCCGCCGCCCCGGCCTCGCGCGTACGGCGCGAGCAGGTAGCAGGCGACCGCGAAGCTCTCGACCGCGAGGCCGATCACGGCGCCCCCGGTGAGCACCGCGTAGACGAGCAGCACGACCCCAGCCACCGCCAGGGCGACGGCGGTCGGGGAGTGCACGCTCGGCATGAGCGTTCCTACGGGGTGAACGTCATGTTCGGCTCACCCCGCGTGTTGCGACCGGTCGCGCTCCCGCGGGAGCAGGTCCCGCCCCGCGGGTTGCCCGCGTTGAAGGCGGAACGGGCGCAGTTGCGCAGGGCCAGCTGGCCCCAGTAGTTCGGGTGGATCGACTCCTGGATGTAGTACGGCGAGCTCCCGGCGGTGGTGACCGTGCGGATCTGGTTGATCCACTCCGTCTGGTCCGAGGCCCCCGGGGACTGCCAGGTCGCAAGGCCCTTCTCCTCGAGCAGGCCGACCGTGTTCTCGCAGAGCCGGCGACCGGTGAACGCGTTCGCGAGCTCCAGCGTGCGGACGTTCGAGAGCCCCGTCTGCGCCGCGGCGTTTCGCACCGCCGCGTTGATCGTCGGGAGCGCGACGTCGTTGGCCCAGTCGGCGTCGCTGGACCAGAAGCCGCAGCCGCCGGTCGACTGGCGCGAGTACCCGCTCTCCTTGTAACGGAAGCCCGAGCCCCGCGGGATCGGGGACATGTAGGTCTGCACGACGATCTTGTAGGCGCTGTCGGCGTAGCCGGCCTGCGACATCGCGCTGCGCACGTTCAGCAGCGCGTTCTTGATCGCCGCGGTCTTGGCGGTGACGTTCGCGCTCGTGAAATGCCGCGTCACCGAGCTGTCGTCCCGGCAGTAGTCCTTCCACCAGGTCGGCGAGGTCAGGAAGTTCTGGACGCACTGCTGCACGATGCCCCCGAAGCCGAAGTCGTTGCCGCCGATCGAGACCGACACCATGCGCACGTTGTTGCTCTGCGCGTAGCTCTTGAGCAGCTTGGCCTGGCCGACGTGCCCGGCGCCGTCGTCGGCGAAGTCGAGCCCCGGCTTCCAGTTGTCCCCGTCGTAGGAGGAGGCGGTGAGCGCGCCCGAGCAGGCGAAGTTCGCCGCCGGGACGCCGATGAACGCCTCGGCGGCGCTCGAGCGGTGACAGCGGGTGATCTGCTCCCCGCTGCCCGCGTCCCAGTAGGCGCTCGCGCCCAGCGCGTCCGCCCGGGAGGACGAGGCGTTCGAGCTGCCCGCCCAGCGGCCGGCTTCCCCGGAGATGAACGAGTCGCCGACGGTCACGATGCCTGCGGTGCCGACCCCGGGCCCATCAGCGGAGGCGACGCCGGGAGCGAGGCCGAAGGTGAGCGCTGCCGCGGCCAGCGCGGCCGCGCAAAGGGAACGGTGCATGGGGGTGGATCCTCCGGAGTGAAGGCGGCCGAGACGGACAGCGGGCCGCGGGTGGGGGGACCCTACGCCCGGTCCGGCGATGCGTGGAGATTTCTTCGGGCCGCCCCGCCGCGCATTGGCTCAGCGCGCGAGCGCCTGGAACGCCGAGGCGAAGCGCTCCGTGGCGCCCGGGGAGTGGCCGAGGAAGAGCGAGGGCTCGGTGAGCTCGAGCTCCAGGACGACCGGGGAGCCGTCTTCCCCCGCGAGGAGGTCGATCCGCGCGTAGGCGAGCGGGCCGAACCGCTCGGTGAGCCACGTGACTGCGCGGTCGGCCAACGCGCGCTCCTCCTGCGTCGGCCCGGCGGCAGCCATCTCGGGGTCCTCGTCGATCGCCATGGAGGCGACCTCACCCGGCGCGAGGATCGGGCCCTTGCTGACCGCATGCGAGAAGGCGCCCCCCGCGTAGAGCAGCGCACGCTCTCCCCGGACGTCGACCGAGGCGAGGAAGGGCTGGAGCATCGCGGTGCGGCCGCTTGCGTGGATGTGCGCGAGGAGCGCCCGCGCCGCGTCGAGGTCGGCGGCCGGGCGGAAGCGACCGGTGTCCTGGGCCCCCGCCGAGACCGTCGGCTTCAGGACGAGCTCCTCGGGCAGCTCGTCCGGGAGCCCCTCACCGAGTGCGAGGAAGGTCGTCTCGACGACCGGCAGCCCCGCCGCGGCCACCTCGCCCATGTAGCGCTTGTCCGTGTTCCAGGCGAGGACGGGAGCGGGGTTGACCAGGCGCGGAACTGACTGCGCCCAGGCCACGAACGCGTCGCGGTCGTCCTTGTAGTCCCAGGGCGAGCGGACGACCACCAGCTCGAAGGCGGCCCAATCCACGCTGGGGTCGTCCCACACTGCCCAGCTGGCGCCGAGGCGCTCGGCGAGCTCGTCCTCCCCGGAACCGCTCGGCAGCTCGGAGCAGGTCACGAGGGCGATCACGGCGCCGAACTGTACGGCGGGTTGCAGGTGCCGTAACGCGCCGCGCCGGGCAGGAGTCCGCCGCCCCGGCCGCGAAACCCCCGCCAGATGACCGAGCCCCGCGCACAGCGCACCCTCGTGAAATCACCGCCCGAACTGTGGGCGGAGATCTCCGATCCGGACGCCCTCACCCGGCGCCTGAGCGAGCTCGGGGAGATCCGCATCACCCGCCTGGAGCCCGAATCCACCGTTGCCTGGGAGGGCGACCGCGTACGCGGCACGGTGGAGCTCGAGGCCTCCGGGTGGGGCACCAAGGTGACGCTGACGGCGCAGAGCACCGCGCCGGACCCCGTACCGACCGTGGTCGAGGAGGAGGCCGCGCCCGTGGCAGCACCCGCGCGGGCAGCGGCCCCCCTCGAGCCGGAGGGGTCCGCATCACCGGCGCCCGAGTCGACACCGGCCACATCGCGGAACGAACCCCTGACGAAACGGGTCGCCGCCGGCCGCCGCCCGGGCCTGCTCTCGCTCTTCCGCCGCCGCCCGCGGGGAAGCGCACCGACCCCGGTCGCCGAC
>JACDAP010000446.1 GCA_013695395.1 Solirubrobacterales bacterium | reverse complement strand
CCCCTGGACGCGGGCGCCTCGGCGGGCGGCGGCGCCGCGGCCGCGGGCGGCGGGACGGCGTCCGGCATGACCGGCAGATCCGGCATCACGGGCTCGACGATGACCGGTGCGACCGGCACCTCGTCCTCGTAGTAGTAGTCGTCCCCCGGAGGGTGATCGTAGGAGACGGGTTCCAGCGCATGGGCGGGCTCAGCAGCGGCGTCGCGGCCCTCCCGGCGGTGGCGCAGCCGGTGCAGCAGGGAGCGGGCACCGCTTCCCCGCTCGCTCATCCGGCCGGGCATCGCACCCTCGAGCCCCTCGCGGATCCACCCTTCGTGCATCGCCCGGGAGGTGCAGAGCTCGCAGACCGTGCGCCGGGAACCCGCGTGCAGGAACACGTCGGCGTTCTCGCCCCGTAGGAGCGTGCGACCACAGACGTCGCAGGAGACGACCGGTGCGTTCGTGGCGATCGACTTGCGGTTCACGAGCCAGCGAGGCTAGCACCGAGAAGGGCCCGGCAAGACGCCGGTCAGCGGTCCGGACGGTCCTCGTCGCTCAGCCGTCCGCGCAGCCGCAGGACCGCTTTGGTGTGCAACTGGGAGATCCGCGACTCGGTGACGCCGAGGACCTCACCGATCTCCCGCAGCGTCAGGTTCTCGTAGTAGTAGAGGGCGATCACGAGCTTCTCCCGCTCGGGCAGCCGCGCGATCGCATCGGCCATCCGGTCCTTCAGGTCGATCTGGTCCATCGCCGCGACCGGATCGGGTGCGTCGGGGTCCTGCAGGGTGTCGAGCAGCGAGGTCTGGTCCCCGCTCGCGTCCGACACGGTCCAGAGCTCGTCGAGCGCGGCGATCGTCGAGTTCGAGATCTGCAGCAGGGCGTCCTGGAACTCCTGGACCGTCATCTCGAGCTCGACGGCCATCTCCTCGTCATTGGGCGCGCGCTGCAGCCGGTGCTCGAGCTTGGCGTTGGCCTTCTCGATCGCCCGCGCCCGCGCTCGGACCGAGCGGGGCACCCAGTCGAGCGAGCGCAGTTCGTCGATGATCGCGCCCTTGATCCGCGTGATCGCGTAGGTCTCGAACTTGATCTCACGCTCGGGCTCGAAGCGCGAGATCGCCGAGATCAGACCCACGAGCCCGTAGGAGATGAGGTCGGCCTCGTCGACGTGTGCGGGCAGGCCGGAGGCCATGCGGCCCGAGACGTACTTGACGAGCGGCGAGTAGGCCACCACGAGCCGTTCGCGGGCCCGCTCGTCCCCGGACGACTTGTAGCGTCGCCACAGGTCCTTCAGCTCGATCGCCTTGACGTTGGTCTCCACGGGAACGTGCTCCGATCAGGCCCTGGGGTGGGCGTCCTGGTAGGCGGATCGAAGCCTCGCCGACTCTACCCGAGTGTAGATCTGGGTCGTCGAGATACTCGCGTGGCCAAGCAGCTCCTGGATCGACCGCAGATCTGCGCCCCCGTCGAGCAGGTGGGTGGCGAACGAGTGCCGTAGCGCGTGCGGCGACAGCCCGCCCTGCACCGCGGCCCGACGGCTCCAGACCGCCAGACGGCGGCGAACGTCCGAGGTCGACAGACGGCGCCCCGTCTTCGAGAGGAACAGCGCACGCTCGGCCGGGTCGGTGGCCAGGGCGGTGCGCCCCCGCGCCCGGTAGCGGACGATCGCGCCCAGGGCGGCCTCTCCGGCCGGGACGAAGCGGGTCTTGCCGCCCTTCCCCTCGACCCGCACCTGCTCGCCGTCGTGGTCGATGCCGGCCACGTCGAGGTCGACGAGCTCCGCCGCGCGCAGCCCGCAGGCGTAGGCGAGCTCGAAGAGCGCCCGGTCACGGAGCTCCAGCGGCGTGGTCGTGGGGATGGAGTCGAGGAGGCTCGCGAGCTCCGGCACGCGCAGCACCCGCGGGAGCTTGCTGCCGCGCTTCGGCGAGGCGACGAGCTCCGCCGGGTTCGCTTCGACGACACCGTGCGCGCGCAGCACCCCGAAGAAGCCGCGGATGGCGGCGAGCTTGCGGGCCACGGTCGCCGGGGAGGCGCCGCCGGCCCCGAGGTACTGGGCGTAGCGGCGCAGCAGCCGCACGCTGACCGCGGCCGGTTCGCTCTCAAGCCGCGCCGCCCAGCCGGCGAACTGGTCGAGGTCGATGCCGTAGGCGCGCCGGGTCGCCTCGGCGGTGCCGCGGCGGGCCAGGTCGGCGTCGTACAGGCGCAGTGCGGCGGCCCAGTCGGGGGCCCCCGCGTCGCTACCGTGGGCCGCGTGGCCGTCTTCTACATCGACACCCGCTCGGGTCACGTCGCCACCCAGCGCCAGTTGACCGAGGCTGCAGTGGCCGAGCCGGACGGCACCGTGCCGCGGCCGTGGCACCGGATCCAGGGCACGGGCGACGCGACCACCATGTGGTACGCCGTCATGCGGCGTAAGGAGCGGGAGATCTTCATCGGCGCGTTGGTCCTTCGCCACTCACCGCACCACTCCCTGCTCCTGAAGCGGGGTTGGCAGGAGATACCCGTCCCGGAGATCGGCCCGCCCGACGTCTCGGACTGAGGCCGGCGTCCTCAGACGATCAGGACTTTCGCCCCGACCGGCACCCGTGGAAACAGGTCGATCACGTCGGGGACGTGCATCCGCAGGCATCCGTGCGACGCATCGGTACCGATCGACCCGCCGTCGCTCGTGCCGTGAATGCCGACCCCGTCGGTGATGCCCATCCAGCGCGCCTTGAGCGGGTTGGCGGCGGTCCCCCCGGCCACGGTCGTCCCGCCGAGCTCGCCCGCCCACGGAGAGTTCGGCACCGACCAGACCGGGTCGACCTGCTTGTTGGCGATCGTGAACTGCCCCGACGGCGTCGGGTAGGCAGGCAGGCCGACCGCGATCCCGTAGCTCTTCTCGAGCTTGAGGTCCTTGTAGAGCCTGAGGGTGTGATCAGCCTTGCTGGCGATCAACACGACCGGATTGGCCTTCGCGAGGTCCTTCTCGGTCTGCTTCTGCCGGAGTTTGATCGTCTCGGCGCTGAAGCGCCGGGTCGCCCCGGTGGGCGCGACGATCGCCGCGGCAACCTGCTCGCGCAGCTTGCCGGTCTTGACCTTCAGCCCGCGCTGTCCTCTCGTGATCGAGACCCCGGAGGCGGTGATGCTGAGCTCGGCCTCCTCGACGGGACGGTTCACGTCCTTGCGGACGCGGGCGACGAGCCGGTCCACCGCCTTCTCGGAGTACGTGATCTCCGGCGCGAGGTCGGCGTCGACCCGGCCGCCGGAGATCCGGCGGAACGTCCGGCCGAACGGCCCGCCCCGATCGGAGCGATCGACCGCCTGGCGGACGAGCTGATCGACGTTGACCCGGATCTTCGCTGCTTTCGGACCGAGCTTGAAGCGCTGCTCGCCGTGGTCGATCTCGATCGGCTTGCGCCGCCCGTCGACGAACTGCTCGTCGAGGCGGATCCGGGCGTCCACCGGGGTGAGCCCGCCGAGATCGACCCCGCCGATGCGGACTCCGTCGGCGATGCGTTCCTCACGGGTGCCGTCGTAGACGAAGACCGCGGCGAGGGCGGCCACCAGGAGAGCGACCACGATGATGGGAAGAAAAAGGCTGCTCTTAGCGGACATTGACGACGCGAAAGGCTAGCTGACGGTGTCGACGGCTCGCGTCAGTAGCCCGTCGATCGCCGCCAGGACGGTCTTCCGCCCCGCGTGGTTCGCCTCGTGCGTCCGCAGCGCGTCGAGCGCCTCGCCGTCCAGCGACGCGAGCAGCGCGATCACCTCCTTGGCGTCGAGATCGGCGTACCCGGCGGGCGGAGCGGGCGCCTCCTTCGCCTCGGGGGCGCGCTCACCAGCGGCGAGGTTCGCCCGCTTCTCGGGTCGGGCGAGGCGCCGGACGCTGGGGGACCGGCGGAGGAACTCCTCCACCTCCTGCTCGTACCGGTAGCTCTCGCCCGCTCCCCGGGTCAGCGAAGCCAGGCGCTGATGCTCACGGAGCTTGAGAACCGTCTCCCGGGTCGTGTAGCGGTACCGGTACCCCGTGGCCTTCAGCTTGCGGTTGTCGAGCCCGCGGCCGAAGCGCAGGTGATCGAGCATGTCAGCGGCGATCGGTAGGCCGGCCCGCTTGATGAGCGGCATCGCCATGCCGGTCGCGAACGGCGGCAGCACGGGCGCGTTGAGCTTCCCGAGCAGGTCGAGGACCTCCGACATCACGAGCACGCCGTCGGCGGCCGCGTTGTAGACGCCGTCGAGGTCGTGGCGCACCGCGTGCTCGAGCACGCCGGCGATGTCGTCCTCGTGGATGAACTGGAACCGCGGGTCGAAGCCGAGGATCGTCGGCACGACCGGCAGCCCGAGGTAGCGCGTGTAGGAGGTCCGGACGGCAGGGCCGAGGCCGTTGGCGAAACGCAGGGTGGTGACGATCGTCTCCGGGTTGCGCTCGGAGAAGTCGCGGACCGCGGACTCCGCCTCGACCGCGTCGCGCTCGATCATCGAACGCGCGGCCCGTGGCCGGCGCATCGCCTCGGTGAAGAAGGACGGGTCGTCCTGCTCGCAGCCGTAGTAGCGCGAGGTCGACTTGAAGACGACCTTCTTGACGAAGGAGTCGGGGCCACCGCAGGCGGCCAGCACGTTCATGGTGCCGATGACGTTGTTCTCGTGCGCGAGCTTGGGGCTCGTCACGATCGAGTCGGCCACCAGCCGCGTGTCCACCACCGTGTCGATCTCGGCGGCCTGGACGATCCGCCGGATCAGCGAGTGGTGGTCCTCCACGCGGACGAACTCGGTCCGCTCGAGGGCGACCTTCGGTGGGCGCTTGTCCACGCCGATGACCGTCTCCACGGCCGGGTCCTGCTCGAGGGCCTGAGCCAGGCGGCCGCCCCAGTAGGTCGAGAGCCCCGTGATCAGGATCCGCTTGGAGGTCATCTCAGAACCAGACGCTCTTGCGCTTGCCCACCATGTCGAAGAGCTCCTCCTGGATGGTCGCGCGGATGTCGTGCGAGACGGTCTGCACGAGCCCCTTGTCCTCCCACGGCTCGTCCCCCATGTCGTCCGTGCGGACGGGCGGCAGGAAGCGGATCGTGAACTTCGCAGGCAGGTACATCAGCGCGGCGAGCGGCCCGAAGTGCGGAAAGGTCGGCGTCAGCGGCGTGTAGATGAGCCCGGTGAGCTTCTTGACCAGGCCGAGCTGGGCGAAGACGGGCTGGCTCTCCTCCGCGCCCATCACGGCGATCGGGATGATCGGCGCCTTGGCCCGCATCGCCGCCTCGACGAAGCCGCCGCGGCCGAAACGGCGTAGGCGGTACCGGTCCTTGAACAGCTTCTCGGTGCCCTTCGCCCCCTCGGGGAAGACGAGGACGAGGCGCTCCTCGTCGTAGAGCATCCGGTGCACGTTGGCCGGGTGGGCGGCGACGCCCCCGATCTTCGGCAGGAGCATGGAGAACCCCGGGTAGCCCTTGAAGAAGTGCTCGACCAGCACGCGCACGTCGCGCTCGCGCGGATGTTCGTCCTTGATCGCCTTCATGATCATCATCGCGTCGGGCGGGAGCGCCCCCGAATGGTTGGAGACGAGCAGGCCCGGCCCGTCGGAGGGCACGTTCTCCAGGCCCTCGATCGTGCAGCGGAACCACAGGTGGTAGTAGAAGTCGACGAGGGCCTTGTCGAACAGGCCTGCGACGCGCTCGGACCTTCCCCAGTCGTCGACCTGCCGCTCGGGTTCGATGCCCGGTAGGAAGTCGCGCAGGTCCGGCTCGGCGGCGGTGAGCTCCTGGCCGCTCGGCGGCGCGGTCGGCACGAGGGCGTCGGGCGTGGCGGCGATGTCCCGGAGCGGGGTGCGGCCGGTGCTCTCGGCCATCAGGCGATCTGCCCCGTCCGCCCGGGCCGACGCAGCGGGGTGAGCGCAGCCTCGATGCGGGCGGCGAGCGTCGGCCAGTCGGCGGCGGCGATGACGTCCTCCTCGGCCACGACGTCCTCGTTCCACGGGTGAGTGATCGTGGCGACCGCGATCCCGCGCTCGACGGCGTCCGCGATGTTCTTCGGGCTGTCGTCGATCAGGAGGTCGATCCCGATCTCACTGCAGCGGCTGACTTTGTCGTAGGAGCAGTAGAGCTCGTCGTACTGCAGGCCGATCTTCTCGAGCCAGCGTGCCGTGGCGTCGTGGCAGGCCTCGGCCCGATGCGAGGTCACGTGGATGTAGTGACCGCCGTCCGCCCAGCGGTTGAGGGCCTCGACGGCCCCCGGGTAAGGGCGCCCTGCGAGGATCGCCCGCTCGCAGTGGGTGGCCTCGATGACGCAGGCCAGCTGCTCGTCCTTGAGGCGCGTCACCCCCCATTGCAGCTGCTCGTCGTAGGGCAGCTCGATCCCGAAGCGCTCCCGCGCGGCCTCGGAGAGCACGTCCCAGTAGTGGTGAAGGGTGGAGTCGATGTCGACGGCGATCTTCATCTCGCGGTTTATCGTAGTCCGCCATGGCCTCCACCCTCGCCGTCGACCACGACCAGGCCGGACCGTACGGGGCGGTGGGGCGCTCGGCCTGGCTCGACGTGGACTGGTCGGCTCACCTGCGCTGGTTGACGGTGGCCGGCCGCCCGGTGAACGTCTGCGACCTCGGTCCGACCGACGGCGAGGCGATCGTCTGGATCCACGGTCTTTCGGGCTGCTGGCAGAACTGGCTGGAGAACGTCCCCGCTCTCGCCGACGCCGGGTACCGCTGCGTGGCCCTGGACCTGCCGGGGTTCGGCTGCTCCCCCATGCCGGCCGAGCGGATCACGATCGCCCGCTACGCCGACCTGATCGACGAGCTGCTGAAGGCGCTCGGCATCCAGGCGGCCTGCGTGGTCGGTAACTCGATGGGCGGGTTCGCCGCCGCCGAGCTCGCGATCGCCCACCCGCAGCGGGTCGAGCGGCTCGTCCTTATCTCCGCGGCCGGGATCGCGATCGAGCACGATCGGATCGGCGACCGGATCGGGGCGCTGCGCCGGGCGGAGTTCGCCATCAACGCCTACGGGGGCTGGCTCGCCTCGCGCTCGGACCGGGTGGCCCGCCGGGCGCGCCTGCGCCAGGCCGCCTTCCGGGTCGTCGCGGCCCACCCCGACCAGCTGCCCGCCGCCCTCGTCGCCGAGAACCTCCGCGCCTCGGGGACTCCGGGGTTCCTGGACGCGCTCGAGGCGCTCACGAGCTACCCGA
>JACDAP010000416.1 GCA_013695395.1 Solirubrobacterales bacterium | reverse complement strand
TCGGGCATGCCGATCGACCCGTCCAGGCGGGTCACGAGCGCGCGATCGAAGCCGCACCGGCACAGCTCGACGGGGGCCATCGCGATCAGCTGCTCGGGCGAGGACACCGCGCGCATCCGTCCCAGCGCGGCGTGGACCTGCGAGAAGGCCGCGGTACGCCAGTCCATCGCCGCGGCGCGCACGTCGACGAGCGCGGAGGTGATCGTGACCAGGAGCTCGGGGCTCACCTCCTGCTCGCCCGCGCGGAGCCGCGCGACCGTCCATCCTGCAGCGTCCTCGAGCATGGTGACCGCGGTGGTCACGTCTCGCGGCGGCTCGCCGGCGATCTCCTCGCCCACCAGTGCGGCCGCCTCGGTGCACGCCCGGAGAACGATCTCGGCCAAGCCGTGATCCTCGAGGGGCGGCCCCTCGCTCCACCCGGCCTCCACCGCATCTGTGACCGCCATGCCGTCTCCTCCCACTTGACCTGCCCCCCGGCGTCCGTAACCAGGGAGCACCCAGATACTTTCACCCGAGGCGAGTGCGTGCATCCGCATGCCACCCAGCCCCCGACCCGAAGGAGCACCCCCCGATGGCTTTTGGCCAGGCAGAACCCCCGATGACCATGACGCCCGTCGATCCTCAGACCATGGCGGAGCTCACGAGCGAGTTCTTCCTCCAGGCCGCCACCGACGAGCGCCTCGGCTCACGCCTGGCCCTGGCGCAGACGACGGTGCACATCCACTTCAACGACGACATCGGTGTCACGCTGCGGCTCGACAAGACGCCGATCGAAGCCGAGCCGCAGATCATCGGGACCGCCGAGGTGGAGATCTGGGGATCGGCCGATCGGTTTCTCACCTTCGCCCTGGGCCAGACGCACATGTCGATGGCGATCATGCGCGGTGAGATCGAGTACCAGGGTCCGGTGCGTAAGTTCCTGCGGATCATGCCGATGCTGCGTTCCTTCGACGGCTCGGTCTGGAAGCGTGCTCGGCCCGACGAAGTGCCCGACGAGCTGACTGGCTGAGATACGGTCAGCCGGCCGTGCTCAAGACCGCTCCCGAAGGCGTCGTCCCACCCCCCGCCTCGCCGCTGCCCCGGCGCGACGCTGCACGGCACCGCGAGGCGATCGAGGCGATCGAGGTGCTCGAACGGGCCGGCGCGCTGCTGGGTTGGGACGCCTGGCAAGGTCCACGGGAGTTCCTCACCCATCAGGGCGCGCTCGACGCGCTGGAGTTCGCGCGCGAGACGCTCGCCGCCCGGCTGCGGGAGGTGGCCGACGGGCCGGGCCCCGGGTTCCTCCGTGAGACGAGCCTGCTCCTGCTCGAGCTCGAGGACGCGCGGCGGGCGCTGGGGGACGAGGTGCTCCACGAGCGCCACGCCGCCCTCGTGGGCGTGCAGAGCGGACTCGGCCGCCTCCGCGGGATCGGCTCGGCTTCGGCGATGCTCGACAAGGCCACCGAGGAGGTCTGCCGCGGCTGCGGCTTCGACCGCTCGATCCTCTTCCGCGTGCACGACTCGCGGATGATCGCGGTGAGCGTCTACTACGAGGGCGATCCCGAGGGCGCGGCTCGGCTGCTCGAGATCGGCACGCAGATGCCCGCCGACCTCGACCACCTGCTGCTGGAGACGGAGATGATCCGTCGACGGATCCCCATGCTCGTGCCCGACCCCCAGCACGACCCGCGGGTGCACAAGGCCGTCGCGGTCGCCTGCGGCACCACCTCCTACGTGGCCGCGCCGATCATGCCCAAGGGCCAGGTGATCGGGTTCCTGCACGCCGATCGTCACTACCAGCGGCGCGAGGTCGACGAATTCGACCGCGAGATGCTCTGGGCGTTCGCCGAGGGCTTCGGCTACGCGTTCGAGGGGACGGTCCTGCTCGAGCGGCTCCACGTCCAGCGCGAGCAGGTCCGCCGCGTCATCGCCTCGACGAACACGCTGATGGACGAGCTCTGCAATACCGAATCCGATATCTCGCGGCTGGACGAGAGCGACTCGAACGTCCTCTCCGATGCCGCGGCGATGCTCACCGGCGCCAGCCCGCAGCTCGGCCAGATGCTCACGCGCCGCGAGCTCGAGGTGATCGGTCTCATGGCCACCGGCGAGACGAACGTGGGGATCGCGAACCGCCTCGTGATCTCCGAGGGCACGGTCAAGAGCCACGTCAAGCACATCCTGCGCAAGCTGCGCGCGGCCAACCGGGCCGAGGCGGTCTCGCGCTACATGCGCATCACGGCGCTCGACGACGACACGTGAGCCGCGGCGAGCGTCGCGACCATGTCGCCGGTCCGTTCGGCGACCGCGGGCTCGGCGGTGGTGAGCAGCCAAGTCGTGCCGCGGCTGTGACACTCCTCGCGCACGAGGTCGCAGAATCGGGCGAGATGCCCGGGGGCGATCCCGCACTCGAGATCGTCGACGAGGACGAGTGGGGCGCGCAGCGCGACCGCACGGGCCAGGGCGAGCGCTTTGCGCTGGCTCGCGCTCAGCTCGGCCGGGAGCGCATCGGCGAGGTCGGCGAGCCCGAAGCGCTCGAGCTCCTCGCGGGCGACGGCGGCCAGTCGTCGGCGCGGCACACGGCCGGCGGTGCGCATCGGGAACTCGACGTTCTCGCGCACCGAGACGGTGCCGAACAGCGCGTGTCCCTCACCGGCGGACTCCCCGAAGACGACGGCCATGCGCCGCTGGATGCGCTGCAGGGCGCCACCGCGCGCACGACCGATGTCCTTGCCGGCGACGAGGGCGGCCCCCGTGTCGGGTCGTTCGAGCCCGGCGAGGATGCGGAACGCCGTCGTCTTCCCCGACCCCGCGGACCCGAGCAGTGCAGTCACCGAGCCGAGCGGCGCCCCGAGGTCGCAGCCGCGCAGCGCGACCGACGCGCCGTAGCGCTTCTCCACGTCGATCAGCTCGAAGCCCCAGCCCATCCCCAGGGGTTCGGGCCCCACGCGGCGGCTCCTGCGCGATGAGCGGCATCGCGCGAATCGCGGCGCTGATCGGCGGTGCCGTCGTCGTGCTCGTCGGTCTCTCGCTGCGCTGGTACACGGGGTCGCTCGCGGGCATCGACCTGGAGGGCGTCCGCTCCGGGTGGGACTGGCTCGGGCTGCTTGACCTGTGGCTCGCGCTCGTCGTGCTGGCCGCGCTGGCACTGGCCGTGGCTCAGCGCTTCGCCGTCGCGGTGCCGACGGGCGCTCGGCTCGGAGTCCTCGCAGCGGCCGCCTGGGGGCTCTTCTGCGTCGCCTACCGCGTGTTCTCGCCGCCGGGCGACGGACGGCCGGGGTTCGTGCTCGAGGTCGACCCGTCGGTCGGGCCGTTCGTGACGGCGTTGGGGCTCATCGTCCTGCTGGCCGCGTCGCGTGCGCCGGACCGGGCGGCCCGGCGGCGCAGCTCCTCCTGACGCATGGCGGTCCGCTCCTCCGGCGACATCGCGGACTTGGCCTCGAGCGCGTCGAGCCCGTACTTCAGCCGCTGCTGCTGGCGGCGCTTCTCCACCGCGGCACGATGCCGCGGGCTGCCGTTCTGGCGCAGGGTCACCGCCCAGGCGATCACCGGACCGAAGATGAGCGCGTAGGTCCCGATCACGAGGGCGTACATGAACCACCCGGCGCCACCGAGGCGGCTCACGAGCCCGACGCCGGCGATCGCGCCGGAGAAGAAGAGCACGCTGGCGAAGGCGAGCAGAGCGACGCTCGAGACGTTGTTGGCGACGTCCCCGGCGGCCCGGCTCAGCAGGCCGCGTCGCTGCTCGTCGTTGCTCACACCCACTGTTCTACCGGGCCCGGGCCGGGCGTGTCGAGGGCCGTGCGCGAGAGCGCTCTCCGGAACGGGGGTGATTCCCCCTGACCGGCTGGCGCTCGCCAAGGAGCTCGCGCGAGGCACACCCTCAACCCGTCGCAACGCGAAGGACCTCATCTGGGACGTGCTCAGGCCGCGCTGCCGTCCAGGAGCTGGGCCGCGAGCCATAGCGCCTCGGAGGCGGTGGCGCGGGGCAGCCCCGGCACCACGATCGCGTAGAGCACGGCCTGCGCGGCGTCCTTCTGCGGGCCGAACGGCGAGCGGTCGGCACCGAAGGCCAGGGCCAGGGGGCGAGTGATGTCCGCGACCACGAGGCTCGAGGTCGAGAGCTCCACCGGCTCCCGGCCCGGGAGCCCCTCCA
>JACDAP010000409.1 GCA_013695395.1 Solirubrobacterales bacterium | reverse complement strand
GGCGCCGACGCGCCGGGTCGCGTCGGCCTGAGCAGTCGGCCGGGCACAATGCCCCCGTGGACCCGCTCGCCACCCTCGGCCTCGGCGCCTTCGCGACGCCGCAGGAGGTCGCCGCCGCCTACCGCACGCTCGCGAAGCGCTGGCACCCCGACCGAGCCGGATCCGGTCCGGAGGCGGCGAGGCGCATGGCCGAGATCAACGCCGCATACGACCTCCTGCGGGAGGGCCGACCCGGTGGGGGTCCTGACCTCCGTGGTGACCGTGCGCGGCAGGAGGCAGCCCGGTCGCGCGACGTGTGGGGAGCGGACGCCGAGCCGGCCCCGACCGGTACGCGGGACGCTCGGGCGGCCAGGCGCCCTGCGGGGCACTGGCTCCCGGAAGCCGTGCGCCGCTCGCTCGGCCGCGAGCTCCTCCTCGCCCTCGAGCCGCAGGAGCCGGTCGAGCTCGTAACGCCCGCGGCGACGTGGAAGAGCCCCCGGGCGCTGCTCGTCACGACCGACCGCCGCCTGCTCTGGCTGCTCGACGACGCGATCTCCCACCGCGTCCACTCGCTCCGCTGGCGGGATGTCGGCCGCGTCCAGCACCGGAGCCCGCGCCGGCTGCGGCGCACCGCGACGGTCAGGGTCGAGACGACGCTCGGCCGCAAGCTCGAGTGGGCGCAGTTGCCGCCGGACACCGCGCTCGACATCGCCGCGTGGATCACCGCCCGGGCAGGCCTCGCAGCCGGCGAGGACGCGGCGCCGGCTCCCGGCTGAAGGGACGCGCGTTCGCGCCGCGGCCCCCGCGACGGACCACCCGGAGGACGGGTGTGCCAGGCTCCAGCGATGCTCGTCATCTTCCACCCCGACGCGACCGGACCCCAGATCGAGGCCGTGATCCTGCGGATCACGCAGACCGGGTCGGGCACCCAGCGGGTCGACGGGGCCGAGCAGACGATCGTCGGGGTGATCGACGCCGACCGCGACCACATCGCGAGCCTGGAGCTCGACGCGGACCCCGGGGTCGACCGCGTCGTCCCGGTCTCCTCGCCCTACAAGCTCGCCCACCGCACCCGCCACGGCGACCAGCCCTACGCCGTCGACGTCGCGGGCGTCCGCTTCGGCGGGCCCGACCCGGCCTTCCGGCTGATCCTCGGTCCGTGCGCGGTCGAGAGCCGCGAGCAGACGCTCGAGGCGGCCCGCGCCTGCGTGGCGGCGGGCGCCGACCTGCTCCGCGGCGGCGCCTTCAAGCCCCGCACGAGCCCCTACGCCTTCCAGGGCCTCGGGCTCGACGGGCTGAAGATCCTCGCGGAGGCGCGCGAGGAGACCGGGCTGCCGGTCGTCACCGAGCTCACCGACCTGCGCGACGTCGAGGCGGTCGTCGAGTACGCCGACTGCATCCAGGTCGGCGCGCGGAACATGCAGCACTTCCCGCTGCTGACCGAGATCGGGAAGACGAGCCTGCCCGTCCTGCTCAAGCGCGGCATGGGCGCCTCGATCGACGACTTCCTGCTCGCCGCCGAGTACATCCTCACGGCGGGCAACGCGAACGTGCTGCTCTGCGAGCGCGGCATCCACGCGGGCGCGACGCCGGCCCGCTCCTGCCTCGACCTCGCCGCCGTGACCGTGCTCAAGGAGCACACCCACCTGCCGGTGATCGTCGACCCCTCGCACGCCGCGGGGCGCCGTGCGCTGGTGGAGCCGCTCGCGATGGCCGCCGCCGCCTGCGGCGCGGACGGCCTCATCGTCGAGTGCCACCCCGACCCCTCGAACGCCCGCTGTGACGGCCCGCAGGCGATCACGCTCGACACGCTCGGCGACTTCTGCACCCGGGTCCGCGCGATCGCGGCGACCGCGGCGGGGACGGTCGCGGCGGCTTGACACGCTGAGGCCAGCCCGCGAGCTAACCACCTCTCCGAGGGTGGCGCAGCGGCAAGCCTCCTACGCGGGCCAGTTCGATGCGAACATACGTTCCATCCGGATGCGCTGTCACCCTCACGGAATGGGAGAACATCCCGCCCAAGTCGGAACCATCGTGTTCAGCACGAAGAGCGTTCGGTCGAACTCCCGGGGTGCCTACTTACGTCCCTACGACGGGGACGCGGACCTCTTTGCCGTCTACTGCCCGGAGACCGACGATGTCTACGCCGTCCAAGTCCTCGGCGCCGCGCTGGGTTCAGCCTCGCTTCGAGTCAGTCCTTGCGTGAACGGACAGAGCTCGGGCGTACGGTGGGCGTGCGATCATCGTCTCGAAGACATGCTTCGCCGGGGTAGCTCAGTTGGTAGAGCGACGAACTTGTAATTCGTAGGCCAGGGGTTCGATTCCCCTCCCCGGCTTTGTGACCGGAGTCCTTATGTCGACGTCTCGGATACCGAGGCAGTCTGGAAGCGCCTGGGCCCCGAGACGCCTCGGCGTCGCTTTCATCCCGCTCACCGCTAGGACCCGTCACCCCAGCCGCGCCTCCTCGAGGTCGAGGTCGCGCTGGATCTCGCTCAGCACCCCCGGCTCGAGCCGGCCGTCGTTGCGCAGCTCGATCAGGGAGGCGCGTTCGACCCCGATCAGCTCGAGTCGGACCGCGGAGTAGCGCATCCGCTTCTCGACGTGCTTCGGCGGCGGCGTCCCGTCCCCGCCGATCACGGCCTGGCAGCGGGCGAAGCGGGCGCGGTAGAGCTCGCGCATGCGGCGCAGCAGCTCCTCGGGGGCGCCCTCGTCCTCGAGCTCGTCGAGCCGGTCGAGCGCGCTCTGCGCCGCCTCCAGCCGGGCGATCGCCTCGCCGGGCGACCACGGCCGCTCGCCGTCGATCCCGAGCAGCTTGAGCATCGACGGGAAGGTCAGGCCCTGGCCGACGAGCGTCACGAGGATCACCACGACGGTCACGAAGAGGATCTCCTCCCGGCCCTCCACGGTCGTCGGGATCGCGAGCGCCGCGGCCAGCGAGACCGCCCCGCGCATCCCCGCCCAGCCGACCGCGACCCGTTCGGCCCGGGTCGCCCCGAGCCCCGCGACCATCGTGCCGAGCATCCGCACGAGCACGACCGCGAGGGTCACGATCAGCGCCGCGCCGACCAGGTCCCCGAGCGAGAGCGTGTCCTGCAGCTCGTCGACCAGCGCGGGGAACTGGAGGCCGAGCAGGACGAAGAGGATCGCGTTGGCGGCGAAGTCGAGCACGCCCCAGAAGGCGATGCCGCTGAGGCGCGTCCCTGCGTCGAAGACCTCGTGCGCGTACCAGCCGATGTAGAGCCCGGTCGCCACGACGGCGAGCACCCCGGAGACGCCCGCCTGCTCGGCGGCGATGTAGGAGACGTACGGGACCATCACCGTGAAGAAGATGCAGAGGGCCGGATCGGCCCATCGCCGCAGGACCTGGCGCTCGGCCATCCCGAACGCGAGCCCGATCGCGGCGCCGCCGAGCGCGGCCAGGAAGAAGTCGCGGAAGGCGCCGGCGGGGGAGAACGCGCCGCTCACCGCGGCGGCGATCGCCACCCGGTAGGCGACCAGCGCGGTCGCGTCGTTGACGATCGCCTCGCCCTCGACGAGCAGCTTGACCCGCTCGGGCACGCCCATCCGGCTGAACGCGGCGGCCGCGGCGACGGTGTCGGTGGGGGCGAGGACCGCGCCGAGGACGAAGGCGGGGCCCCAGCCGAGCCCGGGCACGACCGCGTGGGCGACGACGGCGACCACGCCCATGGTGGCCAGCACGAGCGTCACGGCGAGGAACCCGATCGAGGTCGCCTCGGCCCGGAGGGTCTGCGGGGAGGAGGCGAACGCGGCGGCGGCCAGGAGCGGGGGGAGGAAGACGACGAAGACGACCTCCGGGTCCAGCTCGACGGTCGGCAGGCCGGGCAGGAAGCCGACGCCGAGGCCCCCGAGCACGAGGACGACGGGGTACGGGACCCGGGCGAGGTCGGCCAGGCGGACGAGGCCCGCGGCGACCAGGAGCAGCACCAGGAGGAACTCGAGCTCGTTCACCGCGCGGGACTCTACGAAGCGCCCGACGGCGCCATCTACATTCGTGCGCGTGCCCGTTTCCCTCGACCCGCCCGCCGGCCCCGACGATCACGCTCGTGGCCGTCCGGACGCGCCCTACGTCCTGACGATGTACGCGGACTTCGAGTGCCCGTTCTGCCAGGCCGCGCAGGGGATCCTCGCCCGCGTGGAGAAGCGCCTGAGCGACGAACTCCTGCTCGTCTCGCGCCACTTCCCCGTCGACGCCCGGCATCCGCTGGCCCGCGACGCCGCGCGGGTCGCGGAGGCGGCCGCCGCCCAGGACGCGTTCTGGCCGATGCACGACGCGTTGTTCGCCCTACGCGGCGACTTGGCGCGGCCGAAGCTGTTGAAGGCGGTCCGGGACCTCGGGCTGGACGCAGCCCTCGCCGGGCGGGCGCTCGACGAGCACCTCCACGACGAGCGGATCGCCGCCGATCTCGCCTCGGGGGAGCGCTCGGGCGTCACCGGCACGCCGGCGTTCTTCGCCGGGACCACGCAGGTCGAGGGCGCCTTCGACGCGAGCTCGCTCGTGGAGGCCCTCCGGGCGAGCGCTTGAGGCCTACTCGGTCGGCTCGACGAACCCGACCATCGTCGCGTTCTGAAGGGAGCCGTGGCCGTTGGTGGAGACGACCGCCTCGAAGGCGACCGGCTCGGCCTCGGGCTCCGCGTTCAGCCGTCGCTCGAGCTCCCCGAGCACGGTTCCGAAGAGCAGGTGCCGCCAGGTCGCCTGCGCGAGCGCGGGTCCGGAGCCCCACAGCTTCGGCATCTCGCTCCCCGCGGGATGCAGGGCCGGGACGAGCGCCGTGCCCGGCCAGGTCGCGACGTGCTCGGCCATCCCCGCTGCCGGTCCGCGCGCCCAGGAGGGCAGCGGCACCCGCGGGGCAACGTTCGCGTAGAGGGCGCCGAAGAGCGCGCCGTTGGCCGCGTGCATCGCCCACCCGAGCGGGCCCGACCAGCGACCGCGGGTCACCGCGGTGCCGAGCAGCTCGCAGTCGTCGTAGGGCACCCCGAAGAGCTTCTGGTCGAGCGGCTGCTGGACCGCCCAGACGGTCGCGGCGACGGCGCCGGCGAGGGCGCCGCGGGCGGTGACGGTGCTCGAGAAGGCCATGCGGATGAGCGTACTCGCGGGAAACCGGCCAACGTGCCGGGCCACGCAGGTTGACGGCGTGTCAGCCGGACGCTGTAACCGCCGGAACCTCCCGGGGGTACCGCTCGACACATGGCCAGTGACCCCTTCATCGACCGAGCGAACACCAAGGGCGTCAACCCGCTCGTCTACTGGCTCTGCCGGGCGGTCCTGCAGCCGTTCTTCCACCTCTGGTTCCGCGTCCAGCGGATCGGGCGCGAGCACATCCCCGAGAGCGGCGGCTTCATCATCGCCGCCAACCATCGCTCGTTCATCGATCCGTTCGTGATCGGGATCATGATGCGCCGCCCGATCTACTTCGTGGCCAAGCGCGAGCTGTTCGAGCGCCGCTTCTTCGGCTGGCTGCTCAACAATCTCGGCGCCTTCCCGATCAACCGGGGTGCGGCGGACGAGGACGCGATGGCGACCGCCCGGATGCTGCTCGAGCGCGGCGAGGGCGTGCTCATCTTCCCGGAGGGCACCCGCGTGCGCCCCGGCCCGATCGGCTCCGCGCGCCGCGGCGTCGGCCGCCTCGCGCTCGAAACCGGCGTCCCGGTCATCCCGCTCTCGATCCTCGGCACCGAGAGCATCCGCCGTGGCCTCTGGCTGCGGCCGCTGAAGGTCCGCGTCCGCGCCGGCCGCGCGCTCACCTTCCCGCAGGTCGACTCCCCGAGCCCGCAGCTGGCCCAGGCGGTCACCGAGCGGATCTGGCCCTGCGTCGCCCTGCAGTGGGAGTGGCTCGGAGGGCTGCCGCCGCTGCGCCGCGCCGTCGTCCTCGGGGCGGGCTCGTGGGGCACCGGCGTCGCCGTCGGCCTCGCCCGGGCGGGCGTGCAGGTCCAGCTGGGCTGCCGGACGGGCGAACAGGCCGCCCGGATCCTCGCCACCGGCGAGAACACCCGCTACCTCCCGGGCGTCGCGCTGCCCGAGAACCTCAGCACGAGCTCCTGCGAGGACGTCGACATCGACGCCGCGGACCTTGTCGTCCTCGCCGTCCCGAGCCGCGAGCTGCCGGGCGCCCTGGCCGCCCACGGCACCCGGATCGGGCCGAAGGCCGGAGTGCTCGTCCTCGCCAAGGGGCTCGTCGTCGACGGTCCCGGCGTCGCGCTCCCGAGCTCCTATGTCGCTACCCGCACCCGCGCTCGCGCCATCGCCTGCCTCGGCGGCCCCGGCCACGCCGCCGACGCCCTGGCCAACGGCGCGGCGCTGGTCGTCGCCAGCGAGGACGCCGGCTGGGCCCGCCAGCTCGCTGACACCCTCGGCCGCGCCGGCTTCGACATCGAGCGCTCCTGCGACCTGACCGGCGTCGAGCTCGCCGGCACCGCCAAGAACGCCGCCGT
>JACDAP010000394.1 GCA_013695395.1 Solirubrobacterales bacterium | reverse complement strand
ATCATGCTCGTCGTCGACACCCCGGGCGACCGGGTGCTGCTCGGCCGTCAACCCTCCTGGCCCGCGACGCGTTACAGCGCGTTGGCGGGCTTCGTCGAGCCGGGGGAGGCGCTCGAGGCGGCGGTGGCCCGGGAGGTGTTCGAGGAGTCATGCGTCCACGTCTCGGGGTTCCGCTACGTGGCCTCCCAGCCCTGGCCATTCCCCGGCTCGCTCATGCTGGGCTTCGAAGCCGAGTGGGCGGGAGGTGAGGCTGCGGTGGGCGACGACGAGCTCGAGGACGTCCGCTGGTTCACCCGCGAGGAGCTCCACGGCGCCGTGCAGGCCGAGCGAGAGCGGCGCATCGACGCACCCCTGTTGCTGCCGCCGCCGCTGGCCATCGCCCGGCAGCTGGTCGACCGTTGGCTTGCTCGGCCGAATTCCCGCCGACCGCGCACGGGCGGTCGCTGCGACCGTCCGTCACCTTCCGGCTGGCCCGAGGAGTAGGCTGCGCCGGCCATGAAGAGCCCGCGCCGCGCCCTGATCATCGCTCTCGCCGCGCTGGCGCTCGCCCCGAGCGGCGCGCACGCGGCGACCGCGAGCTGCAGCGAGAGCGGAGATGTCTGCTACTCGGCCCGCAAGATGGGCGGGGTGGTCCGGCTGCAGTTCGGAACTTTCTCCTTCTCGGGCCGCGTGGAGATCTGCGTGAGCGCCCCACGCCGCAGCAAGGCCGACTGCAAGACGTTCCGCCTGCGCAAGCCGGACCGGATGGGCATTCACGCGCTCGACGTCGCCTGGAGCAAGCACTTCCCCCGGCGGGGGAAGGGCACCTATCGCGTCTCGTTCCGGCCGACCTTCGTCGAGGAGCCGTTCTCCCCGCGCGTGAGCTTCAAGCTTCGTGGGTGACCTCGCTCGGGCCGAAGGCGGGCTCCGGGTGGCCGAGGGCCGACGTAGACTGACGAGCCGATGGCCGTGCCGGAGCAGACCCGTTGGGAACCGTCCGAGGCCGAGCCTCGGATCACCGAGGCCTGGCGCGAGGCCGGCATAGATCACCCCGACCCGGAGGGCGCGGGGAGCAGCTACTCGATCGCGATCCCGCCGCCGAACGTCACCGGGGCGCTGCATATGGGTCACGCCCTCAACGGCTCGGTGCAGGACACGCTGATCCGCTGGCACCGCATGGGGGGCGCCCGGGCGAAGTGGATCCTCGGCACCGACCATGCGGGCATCGCCACCCAGACGCAGGTGGAGAAGCTCCTGAAGCGTGAGGGGACCTCGCGCGAGGAGGTCGGTCGCGAGGAGTTCACCCGGCGCACCTGGGCCTGGCGCGAAGAGTACGGCGGGACGATCGTCGAGCAGTTCCGGCGGCTCGGTGCCTCCTGCGACTACGAGGAGGAGCGCTTCACGCTCGACGTAGGCTACGTCGACGCGGTGCTCCGCGTCTTCACGACGCTCCACGAGAAGGGCCTGATCTACCGCGATAACTACATGGTGAACTGGGATCCCGGTTCGCAATCGGCCATCAGCGACCTCGAGGTCGAGGAGCGCGAGGTGACCGACACCATGTATGAGATCGCCTACCCGCTCTCCGACGGGTCGGGCGAGGTCGTCGTGGCGACCGTCCGGCCGGAGACGATGCTCGCCGACAGCGCGGTGGCGGTGCACCCGGACGACGAGCGCTACCGCCATCTCGTCGGGAAGACCGTGACGCTACCTCTGGTGGGGCGCGCGCTCCCGGTGATCGCCGACGAGTACGTCAAGACCGACTTCGGCACCGGCTGCCTGAAGATCACCCCCGGCCACGACCCGAACGACTTCGAGATCGGGCGCAAGCACGGGCTCGAGGAGCGGTCGGTGATCGGCGAGGACGGGCGGATGACCGAGGCGGCGGGCCCCGAGTACGCTGGCCTCTCGGTGCTCGAGGCGCGCGAGGCGGTCGTCGCGGCGCTCGGCCCCGTGCTCCGCTCGAGCACCCCCTACCCGCACGCCGTCCCGTTCTCGCACCGCTCGGGGGAGCGGATCGAGCCGCTCATCTCGCTCCAGTGGTTCATGCGCATGGAGGAGCTCGCCGCCCCCGCCATCGCCGCCGTCACGGGCGGGCGCATCCGCATCCACCCGCCCTCGCAGCAGAGGCGCTACCTCGACTGGCTCGAGAACATCCGGCCCTGGTGC
>JACDAP010000378.1 GCA_013695395.1 Solirubrobacterales bacterium | reverse complement strand
GGCGCCGAGCGCGGATCAGCGTCCACCAGTCGGGCGCGTATCCGCACTCACCGTGGCCGAGGCGCCGAGCGCGGATCAGCGTCCACCAGTCGGGCGCGTATCCGCACTCACCAGCGCAGGTGCAGGGCGTCCAGGCCGTAGATGCCCTGGATCGACGCGTAGGCCGGCGCGGCGTCGAGCTCCCACCGTTCCACGCGCGCGGCGAGGAAGATCAGCGCCTCCTCGAGCTCCGCCCGGGCGAGGTTCGCGCCGAGGCAGAAGTGGATCCCGGCGCCGAAGGTCAGGGAGCGGCGCCGCTCTCGCCCGGCGACGATGTCGAAGTCGCCCTCGACGCCCTCGCGGTTGGCGGTGCAGGCGGCGACCATCACGATCGTCCCGACGGGGAAGACGACGTCGCGATAGGTGAGCTCCTCGCGGACGATCCGCGCGGTGAACGGGGTGATCGGCGCGTGACGCAGCACCTCCTCGACCGCGGCGGGTGCCCGGCCCGCAGGGTCCTCCCGCAGGGCGTCCCACTGTTCCGGATGCTCGGCGAAGAGGCGCAGCGCCTGGGCGAGCTGGGAGTTCGTCGTGTCCACCCCGCCGACCAGGACATTCAGCACGAGGTTGACGAGCTCGACGTCCGAGAGCCGTTCACCCGCCTCCTCCGCGGCGATCAGAGTGGAGATGAGGTCGTCCGACGGCGTCGCCCGGCGGCGGGCCAGCAGCTCGCCCGCCCACGCGTAGAACTCCTCGACGGCCTGCTCGATCTGCGCGCGGTCGGCCATCAGGCTCGGCGGGTCGAACTGGCGCTGGATCCAGTCGCTCCAGGCGGCCAGGCGCGCCGCGTCGGCGGTCGGCGCGCCCATCACGGTGGCGATCATGAGCGCGGGGTAGGGCGCGCAGAGCGTCTCGACGAGATCGGCGGAACCGTCGAGCGGCGCCCAGAGCTCGGCGAGGAAACCGCGCATCGCGGGCCGGTAGCGGTCGGCGGCCCGCGGCGTGAAGGCGGGGCCCACGAGGCGGCGCAGGCGGCTGTGGTCCTGCCCCTCGAGGTGCAGGATGTTGTGCGTCATCTCGGTGTGGAGCGGCCCTTCCCGCACGTCGAAGAGCTCGGCGATGGCCATGCCGGGGAACGCGACCTGCTTCGAGCGCAGGAAGAACTCGCCCGCCTTGTGGTCCAGCGTGCAGACGCCGAGCGGGAGCCGGGCCAGCCAGCCGCGTTCGGCCAGGGCCGCCATCGCCGCCTCGAACCGCGGGCCGCGCAGCTCCGCGTCGAGATAGTCGAAGGTCGGCAGATCCAGGTCGGCGAGGGTGGCGGGCATGCCGACGCGACGCTATCTGGCCCCGTGGCGACGGGCGCCGTGCGGCACCCGTGGGATGCTCCAGCCGTGCCCGTCCTGCGCGCCGGCCCGCTCACCGCCACCTGGCTTCCCGACGACGGAATGGTCGGGGCCTCGCTGACCCACGACGGCGAGGAGCTGCTCGGCCAGCGGGGAGGCCTCGAGGCCTACCGGGCGAAGGGCTCCGCCTTCGGGATCCCGCTCCTGGCCCCGTGGGCCAACCGGCTGAGCGGGCTGCGCTACGGCGAGGTGGAGATCGATCCGACGCGCGCGAAGCTCGACGGAAACGGGCTGCCGAAGGACGGAGCGATGGCGGGGCGTACGTGGACCGTCGAACACGTGAGCGAGACCGAACTCGTGGCGCGCTTCGAGAGCGACCCGCCTGTGCTCGCCGTCTTCCCCTTCCCGCACCGCCTCCTCGTCACCGTGACGCTGGGCTCGGAGGCGATGACCGTGCGGACCGAACTCACGGCGACCGGCGTCGTGCCGGTCCCCGTCGGGTTCGGCTGGCACCCGCTCTTCACCCTGCCGGGTGTCCCTCGGGAGGAGCTCGAGGTGACCGTGCCCGCGGCGCGCGAGACGGTGCTCGACGCGCGGGGCATCCCGACGGGGGAGGAGCGCGAGCGCACGTTCCTCGACGGGCCGCTCGGCACGCGCACCGCGGACGCCGAGTACCCGGCGATCGACGGGGACTTCGTCCTGCGCGACCGGCGTGCTCGCACATCGATGCATGACAGTGATTCGGGAACACGCCGCGAGCTCCGCGTCTCCTTCGGAGCACCCGACTACCCCGTCGGCCACCTCTGGGCCCCCGAGGGCGAGTCGTTCGTGGCCTGGGAGCCGATGAGCGCGCCGACCAACTCGCTCGTGACCCGCAAGGGCCTGCGCCACGTCGCACCCGGCGCCTCCTTCGCCGCGAGCTTCACGGTCGCGGTGTCCGCGGTCTGACCGACCGCCGCACGAACGGCGGCGTTCAGGCATGATCGCGCGATGGGGCAAGGGTCGAAGAAGTGGTTCATCGTAGTCGTCGCCTGCCTGGCGGCGCCCGCAACGGCGGTCGGGGCGGGATTCGAGGATCCGGTCTCGCAGGACACCTCGCAGCAGTTCCCGAC
>JACDAP010000373.1 GCA_013695395.1 Solirubrobacterales bacterium | reverse complement strand
CGGCTGGCACGTCCGGCGGGCCTCCCTCGGGACCGGAGCGAGCGACGCGCAGCTGGCCGACCTGGTCGGCCGGGAGATGGGCCGGCGGCTCGACCGGTCGCGGCCGCTGTGGGAGCTCACGATCGTCGACGGACTCGTTGACGGACGGGTCGCCGTGCTCTCCAAGATGCACCACGCGCTGGTCGACGGGGTCGCGGCGGTCGACATCGGCACCGTCCTGCTCGACCCGGGGCCTGAGCCGCTCGAGCTGCCGCCACCCGAGGTGGAGTGGGAGCCGAAGCCCTACGACCGCAGCCGGCACCTCACCCGCCTCGGGATGACACCCGCGTTCGTCGCGCGGAAGCTGATCCGGGAGTCGGGACGTCGCGCGCTCACCCCCGATCCACGGCGCGCCGCCAAGGAGCTGCTCGGCGCCACGGAGCTGCTGACCGAGCTCGCACGCACCAAGCCGAACGCCCCGATGACCACGCTGAACCGATCGATCGGACCGAATCGGCGCTACGCCTTCCACCGGGTCGAGCTCGCCGTGCTGAAGGCGGCGGGCAAGGCCGCGGGCGGGACGGTCAACGACGCGATCCTCGCCGTCGTCGCCGGGATGCTCCGGCGCGCGCTTCCGGAGCTGCCGAACACCCCGCGTCCCGTCGCGCTCGTCCCCGTCTCGGTCCGGGCTCCGGGCGAGGAGGGCGGCAACCGGATCTCGACCGTGCTCGTGGAGCTGCCGATCGGGACCGGCGACCCGGCGGCCTGCATCCGCGAGATCCACGCGAGCACGCAGAAGCTCAAGGACTCGGCCACCGTCCGCGCGGGCGCGCTCCTGGTGAACGCCTCCGGGTGGGCGCCGCCGCTGATCTCCTCCTCCCTGGCCTGGGCGATGAGCAACGTGCGCGCGTTCAACGTCGTCGTCTCGAACGTCCCCGGCCCGCAGCAGCCCTTCTACATCGCGGGATCGCGGCTGCTCGGCGCCTACCCGGCGGTGCCGCTGAACCCCTCCACGCAAGGGCTCACGGTCGGCGTGCTCTCCTACGACGGCGGGGTGCACTTCGGCCTGCTCGCCGACCGGGACCTCGAGCCATCGCTCGAGGTCGTGGCCGGCGCGCTGCGCGCCTCGGTCGACGCGCTGCTCGCCGGCGGCTGAGGCTCGCGGGCGACCTTTCCCGCCACCGTGACGGGAAAGATCACCCGGGAGCATCCGTCTCCTACTTCAGGCGCTCCACGAGCATCGCCATGCCCATGCCGCCGGCGACGCACATCGACTCGATCCCGTACGTCTCGTCGCGCGTCTCGAGGTCGTTCAGGAGCGTCGTCATGATCCGGGCGCCCGTCATGCCGAAGGGGTGGCCGAGGGCGATCGCACCGCCGAACGGGTTGAGCTTGTCCTCGTCGATCCCGAGCTGATCCTTCGACGGGACGATCTGCGCGGCGAACGCCTCGTTGATCTCCACGACGTCGATGTCGCTCATCTTGCGGCCGGTGGCCTCGAGGAGCTTCTGGATCGCGGGGACCGGGCCGATCCCCATGACCTCGGGGCGGATCGCGGCCACGCTCGAGGCGATGATCCTCGCCCGCGGCGTGAGGCCGAGCTGCTTGGCCTTCTCCTCGCTCATCACGAGCGTGGCGGCCGCGCCGTCGTTCAGCGGGCAGGCGTTGCCGGCGGTGACCGTGCCGTCCGGCTTGAAGGCGGGCTTGAGATTGCCGAGCGTCTCCACGGTGGTGCCGGGGCGCGGGCCGTCGTCCTGCGAGACGACCGTGCCGTCCGGCGTCGTGACCGGCACGATCTCCTTGTCGAAGTGGCCCGACTCACGGGCCGCGACGGCGCGCTGCTGCGAAAGTGCGGCCCAGGCGTCCTGGTCCTCGCGCGAGACGCCGTACTCCTCGGCGACGTTCTCGGCCGTCAGGCCCATCGGGATGTAGACGTTGTACTGCGAGCCCTCCGAGCCGTCGAGCTGCGGGTGGAACTCGAAGGAGCCCTGCTCGATCGAGCGCGAGACGGCCTCGACGCCGCCGGCGATGTAGATCTCGCCCTCCCCCGCCTTGATCGCGTGGAACGCGTTGCGGATCGCCTGCAGCGACGAGGCGCAGAAGCGGTTGATGGTCACGCCCGGAACGGTCTCCGGGAGGCCGGCGAGCAGCGCGGCGTTGCGGGCGACGTTGTAGCCCGCCTCCCCGACGCCGAAGGCGCAGCCGTAGAGGACGTCGACGACCTCCGACCAGTCGACCTCCGGGTTGCGCTCGATCAGGGACATGATCGGGATCGACGCGAGGTCGTCCGCGCGGACGTCCTTGAGCGTGCCCTTGACGGCGCGGCCGATGGGGGTCCGGATGGCGTCGACGATGACGGCTTCAGGCATGTGGTTCTCCTTGGTGGGAGTCTCTCGGCCTTTCAACCGTGCCGGCCGGGTGGCCGAATCGCACGCGAGGCGGTTTCCGGCCGGTGCGGGTAAAGGTCGAGAGGCTCATCTGGTGATGCTCGGCGGTCTCACTCCACGAGCAGGTTGCGCCCGGCGGTCTCACTCCACGGGGTCCTCACCGCCCGGGCTCCAGGAGCCGCGGTTCGGTCAGTTAACTCTACCCGGGTCGCGGCACGATCATCACCGCCGGCCGCTACGCGAGCGTGCGGCCTTCCAGTGCCGCGTGGGCCGCCACGCGCTCCGCGAAGGCGGCGAAGTCGGAGGCGTAGAGCGCCTGCGGCCCGTCGCAGAGTGCGACCGAAGGGTCCTCGTGGACCTCGACGATGAGCCCGTCGGCGCCGACGGCGGCAGCCGCCCGGGAGAGCGGCTCGACCAGGCGCCGGTCGCCCGCGGCGTGCGAGGGGTCGACGATCACCGGCAGGTGGGTGTGGAGCTTCAGCCAGGGAATCGCGCCGAGGTCGAGCGTGAAGCGCGTGGCGGTCTCGAAGGTGCGGATGCCGCGCTCGCAGAGGATCACCTCGGCGCCGCCCTTGAGGACGTAGTCGGCGGCCTGGAGGAGCTCGTCGAGGCTCGAGGAGAGGCCGCGCTTGAGCAGGACCGGCCGGCCGAGGTGCCCGGCGACGTCGAGCAGCGCGTAGTTCTGCATGTTCCGGGCGCCGATCTGGAGCACGTCGGCGTGTTCGCTGACGAGCTCCGCGTGGGCGACGTCGAGCAGCTCGGTGACGACCGGCAGCCCCGTCTCCGCGCGCGCCTCGGCCAGGATCTCGAGGCCCTCACGACCGAGGCCGCTGAAGGCGAACGGGCTCGTCCGCGGCTTGAACGCGCCGCCGCGGAGCATCGAGGCGCCGGCCGCCTTCACTGCGTGCGCGACGCCGAGGGTCTGCTCCCGGCTCTCCACCGTGCAGGGTCCGGCGATCAGCGCGAAGGTCGTGCCGCCGCCGACCTTCCGGCCGAGCACCTCGACCGTCGAGGGCCGCTCGGAGGCGAGCTCGAGCGAGGCAAGCTTGTAGGGCCGGGAGATCGGGACGACCCGGTCGACGCCGGGGAGTCCTTCGAGGCCGAGCTCGGCGACGCCCTCGGGGTCACCGATCGCCCCGATGGCGGTCGTGAGCTCCCCGGGCATGACCACCACGTGGACGCCGGTCGTCGCCAGCCGCTGCCGCACCGCCTCGACGTGCTCGGGCAAGGCGTGCGGGGTCATCACGATCATCATGGTCCGGCCAGGCTACGTGTCGAGCGAGCCCGGCGGCGCGACCCAGACGCTCGCGAAGTCGAGGCCACCGTGCTCTGCGATCAGGTCGTAGTCACGGTCGTAGTGGAGGATCCCGAGGCCGTGCTGGTGCGCGGTGGCGGCCATCAGGAAGTCCATCGGCTTGCGACGATGCATCAGCCCGGCGGCGTCGGCCATCGCCTGCTGTGCCTCGAAGGCGATCTCCCAGGTGCGTTCACTGCACTGCACGCTCGGCATGCCCCCGGTGATGACCGCGTGAAGCGCCCGCATGTGCGTGCCGCTTCGCGCGGAGTACAGCGCCTCCAACAGAAACGCGTCGCAGCAGATCAGGCGACCCGCGGCGAACGCTCCCGGCCACCATCCCGCGATCGCCTCGCGATCCGAGCGGGACCACGCCGAGTTGTCCACGAGGCAGCCCGCCTGGGGCAGCTCGGGCTCACTCACCGCGGATCTCGGGCACGCCGAGGACGTCGTGGACGTGGATCGCGGCGTCGCGGTCGAAGGCGTCCGGGTCCTGGGAGAGCGCGATCAGGTCGGCGATCGCCCGTTGGCGCCGCTCCTCGTCGACCGTCTCCTGCTCGGCCTGCTCCACGATCGCCTCCGCGCCGAGCAGCACGAGATCACGAACGTGCACGTCCGGCTTGACCCGCCGGGCCTTGGCGAACGCCTCGGCGATCCGGCCGGTTTCGGTGACGATGTGGCGCGGATGCTTCGTCGGCATACCACCTGAGTGTACACCCGGTGCGACACCCCACGTCCCGGCTCCTGCCGGACCCGTCGGGCCACGTCGCTCGCCCCGAAGTGCGGCCTTACAGCCCTAGGCCCTGCACGCCGAGCTCGTCGAACCCGATGTGGTGGGCGAGCTCGTGGCGCACGGTCTGGGTGACCTGGGCGCGGAGCAGCTCGGCGTCGTGGCCGAAGTCGCGGCGCAGCGTGTCGCGGTAGATGACGATGCGGTCGGGCACGTCGTCGCGCGTGGCCCCGTCTCCGTGGTAGAGGCCGTACGCGCCGCGACTGCGACCGCCGTCGGAGATGACGACGGCGACGTTGTGGTTCTCGATCAGCGGACGGAGCAGGTCGGGCAGCTCGTCGAGCGCGTCGCGGACGAGCTCCTCGAAGTCCGCGTCGGAGTACGGGTCGAGATCCATGAACTCGGTCTCGTCCGGCTCGGCGAAGGTGCCCTGGCGGGCGAGCCGCTCGGACTCCTGCACCACCTTCTCGAACTCCTCCTCGGACTCGGGCTCCTCCCAGCCGGCCATCCGCACCCCGACCATCGTCATCGCGAAGAAGAGCGCGCCCGCGGCGACGAGGATCACTGCGACGGTCTCGACCAGGCGGACGAACTGGTTCGAGGAGAAGCCCTGGAGCATCACGATGGCGAACAGCGCGAGGCTGAGCGCGACCGTGGCGGCGAAGGCGATGCGCTGACCCGTCGTGAGCGGCTTCATGATCGATCAGAGAGGCTACTTCGCCATCGCGCGCGCGATGACCACACGCTGGATCTCCTGGGTGCCTTCGTAGATCTGGGTGATCTTCGCGTCACGCATCATGCGCTCCACCGGGTACTCCTTGACGTAGCCGTACCCGCCGAGGACCTGGATCGCGTCGAGCGTGACCCGCATCGCGTTGTCGCCCGCGAAGAGCTTGGCCATCGAGGAGTACTTGGCCATCTGCGGGTCGCGCCGGTCGGCCATCGAGCACGCCTTGTAGAGCAGCTCGCGCGCGGCGGCGGTGCCCGTCTCCATGTCGGCGAGCTTCCACTGCAGGCCCTGCATCTGGTTGATCGGCTTGCCGAACGCGATCCGCTCCTTCGCGTAGTCGTTCGCGTAGTCGGTGGCGCCCTGGGCGATGCCCACGGCCTGCGCGGCGGCCCCCAGGCGCGTGCGCTCGAGGGTGCCGAGCGCGACGGAGAGCCCGCGGCCGACCTCGCCGATCACGTTCTCCTGCGGCACGCGGACGTCGTCGAAGGTGGGCGATCCGGTGGGCGAGCCCTTGATGCCGAGCTTGTGCTCGAGCTTGCCGGAGTCGAAGCCGTCGCGGTCGGACTCCACGATGAACGCGGTGATCCGGTTGGTCTCGCGGTCGGTCTTCGCGAAGACGACGTAGTAGTCGGCGATCCCCGCGTTGGTGATCCAGTTCTTGGCCCCGTTGATGACCCACTCGTCGCCGTCCTTCTCGGCGAAGGTGCGCATCGAGGACGGGTCGGAACCCGCCTCCGGCTCGGACAGCGCGAAGGCCGGGGAGATCTCTCCGGTGGCCAGGCGGGGCAGAAAGCGCTGCTTCTGCTCGTCCGTGCCGAAGAGCGCGATCGGGAGGGAGCCGAGCTCCTGCACCATGAGGATGAGCGCGGAGGAGGCGCACGCCTTGGCGATCTCCTCGACGGCGATCTGCAGCATGAGCGTGCCGGTTCCCGTCCCGCCGTACTCCTCGGCGAACGGGAGCGCGAGGATGTCGTTCTCGCCGAAGAGCTTGCGCAGGTCGTGCGGGTATTCGCCCTTGGCGTCGATCTCCGCCGCGCGCGGCCGGACCGAGCCGTCGACGATCTCGCGGATCGCGTCGCGGTAGGGCAGGAAGCCCTCCGGGATGTCGTAGACGCCGTCGGCCACCGTGGTCTCCATTCGTCCATCGTAGATGCCCCGGGGGTTGGCACGGGTGCGCCCGGGGTACGGACCCGTCCATGCAAATCGGAACCAGCATCCTCCTCATCGCCGTCGGCGCGATCCTCAAGTACGCCGTCACCGCCACCGTCTCCGGGGTCGACCTCTCGACGGTCGGCGTCATCCTCATGGTGGTCGGCGTGGTCGGACTGATCCTCAGCATCATCATGATGAGCATGGCGACGCGCCGGACCGACACCGTCGTGCAGCGCGACGTCGTGGACGACCGCCGCCGGGTCTGATCAGCTGATCTCGTCCGAACCCTCGGGACCTGAGTCCAGGGGGTTCGGCAGCCGGTACCACTCGGTCATCCGGTCCTTCTCGACCTTGATGGTGCTCGCGGCGCTCCCGCCTGGGCCGTCGCAGCCCGAGCCCTTCCGGTCCGTCAGCCGGTAGATCACGATCAGGTAGCCCTCGACACTCGAGGCCGCGCTGACCTCGGCACCGCAGGGGAACGACCGGTTGAAGGTGATGCGCTCGCCCCGGTCGGCCAGGACGACCGGCGTCGTGAGGTTCTGCACCTTCGCGCCGTCGGCGAACGTGTCGGCGGCCGCAGGGATGTCCGCGTTGGTCAGCGCGGCGAGCCAGCGCTCGACGACCTCCAGCTCGTCGGGGTCGGCGGGCTCGCCGGTGGAGAGGAACGGGACGCCATCGGGGATGAGCTGCCGGCGGAGCTCCTCCGGGATGCTGCCCTTC
>JACDAP010000356.1 GCA_013695395.1 Solirubrobacterales bacterium | reverse complement strand
GGCGCCGAGGGCGGCGAGCCGATCGCGGTCGGCCGCGGTGAGCGTCCAGACCGTGTCAGCCCGTGCGCACAGCGCGCGCTCCCGGTCGAGGACGCGCCGCGCCTCGCGCCCGTTGATCCGCGCCGCGAGCCCGGGCCCCCGCGCCTGCTCGGCGTAGAGCCGATGCTCGACGTTGTGGGCCAGGAGGACGACGCGAGGCCCGGCGGGGAGGAGCTCGAGGAGCCACGAGAGCTGGGCGTGATCGATCACGACGAGGCCTCCGTCGAGACGGGCGAGCGCCTGGGCGAAGGCGCGGCGGTAGGCCCGGCCGTCGTACTTGGCCGCCGAGTACGGCACCCCGCGGACGAGTGCGCGGACCATCCACCATACGGGCCAGACGCCTGCGCGCCGCGTCTCGATCGCTCGTGGACCGACATCGAGATCCTCCGGCGAGCGAGGAGACAGGGATGCCCCGGAGCGTCGGTACCCCAGGACGGTGACCCGATGGCCGGCGGCACGCAAGGCGTCGACGAACGCGGCGGATACGCGCTCCCCTCCCGAGCTGCGGGCGCCGGGGTGCAGCGTGGTAGCGAAGAGCACCTGCACGGGGTGGGAACCTAACCGAGCGGGCGGCCGGGCGGTGGGTTGGGCGGGTTCGTCGCACGCATCGCGAGAGGCTGGCATGCTTCACGCCGTGCATCCCACATCCGAGCCGAGCACCTCGATCGAGCGCTTCGCCGAGCCCGAGGCGACCACCGCAGCGCCGGTCTTCGTCGGACCGCTCGAGAGCGGCCTGCGACATCCCGCTATCGCCCTGATCCCCGTGATCCTGCTCGTCGCTGCGGCGGTCGCCGTCGGCCTGCTGCGCGAGCCGGAGTACACCTCTCAGGCGCGCGTGAGCGTGGGCCGCGTGGACGTGCCCGCCTACACCCTCCAGGGGGTCGTGGTGGGGAACTCGACGCTCGCGGCCGGCTACGCGCGGGCGATTTCCGCGCAGCCGGTCGTGGCCACCGCGGCCCGGGAGACGCGGCTGACCGAGCCCGAGGCCCGCTCTCGCCTCTCCGCCTCCCCGGTCCCGGGGAGCACGCTGATCCGCGTCGACGCCGAAGGCGACTCCGAGGCGGCCGCCATCCAGCTCGCGAACGCAGGGGCGAAGGGCCTGATCGCCTACATTGAGCAGATCGAGCTGGCGCAGCAGCAGACCGGTCTGCTGGCGGAATACCGGCAGTCGCGCGACCTCGTCGACGAGGCCCGTAGGCGCTTCGCCCGCCTCCAGGAGTCCGACGAGAAGGACACCGCTCGGGTCCGCCAGGCGCGGGTCGATCTCGAGCTGGCCCGGCTCAGGACCTCGGGGCTCAAGACGCGGGTCCGCTTCGACACCGCCGGAGAGACCGGCCTGAACAACGTGCTCCAGCTTCTCGCGCCCGCCGTGGAGGCCGATTCCGACCGGTCGTCGATCCTCCAGCGTCTGATCCTCATCGCGGTGGCCGCCGGCGCGGTCCTCGGGGCGGGCCTGAGCCTCGTGCGGGCCAACCGCGGGCTGCGACGGCTGCGCCGGGCATGACGCTGCGCGGGTCCGGCCTGCTCCCGCTCGGAGCGGTCCTCCTGCTGGCCGCGCTCGTCGTCGGTGGCGCGACCATGCTCTCGCTGCAGGATGACGGCAGCACCGTCGACGCGTTCGAGTCCGGCGTGGGCGCCCTTGCGGCGGTGGGCATCGTCGTGCTCTCCTTCACGGTCCGCCCGGCGTGGCCGCTCAGCTTGGGGCTCGCGGCCGCCGCCTTCTCCGGCCACTGGGGGGATATGGGGATCCCCGTGGCGGTGGATCGCCTGCTGCTCGTCTCGGCCATCGCGGCGGTCCTCCTGCGGGAGGCTCGCGCCCGAAGCCACGCGCTCCGCAGCGAGCCCGTCCACTGGTTGCTCGCCGTCGTCGGGCTCTACGCGCTGATCTCCGCAGTGCTCGTGGGCGCGCTCGACGATGAGGTCGCGCGCTTCGCGCTCCTCGATCGCTTCAGCCTGGTCGCCTTCGGCCTGTTCTTCGTCGCCCCGGTCGCGTTCCGCGACCCGGTCGATCGGCAGATCCTGCTCGGTGTCCTCGTCGCGCTCGGCGCTTACCTCGGGCTGACGGCGCTCGTGGAGACGGTCGGACCACGCGGCCTGCTCTTCCCGCGGTACATCGACGATCCGGCGGTGGGCATCCACTTCGACCGAGCTCGCGGACCGTTCACCGAGTCGGTCGGCAACGGCCTGGTCATGTGCGCCTGCGGGTTCGCGGCGGGGATCGCAGCGCTGACCTGGCGTGACCGACGCCTGCGCGCGCTGGCCGCGCTGGTCGTCGGCCTGTGCGCGCTCGGGGCGCTCCTGACGATCACCCGGGCGGTCTGGCTCGGCGCGATCGTCGGGACGGTGGCCCTGCTCGCCTCGACGGGGCAGACCCGGCGCTACCTGGGCCCCGCCCTGGTGCTCGGCCTCGTCACGGTGCTCGCCGCTTTCGCGGTGATCCCGGGGCTCGGGAGCCGGGCCGAGGCACGGACGAACGATGACCGTCCGCTCTGGGACCGGCAGAACTCCAACGCCGCCGCCGCGCGCATGCTGGCCGAACGGCCGACGCTCGGGTTCGGCTGGGGGGAGTTCCGCCTGAAGAGCCTCGCCTACTACCGGCAGGGCCCCGACTATCCGCTGACGTTCGTCACCGATGTGCACAACGTCTACCTCGCCAACGCCGTCGAGCTCGGCGTGCTCGGCGCGAGTCTCTGGCTGCTGGCCCTGCTGATCGTCGTGACCACCGGGATCCGGCTGCGCGGACCGCCGGAGCTGCGCCCATGGAAGATCGGGCTGGTCGGTGTCGCCGCCGGCTACCTGGTGGCCGCGGCGACCACGCCGCTCGCCTTCACGCTTCCCACGCTGCTGCTGTGGACCTGGGCGGGCCTGGCGCGTGGACCGCGGACGGCCATCCTGCCTCCCGCGGCGGTGCGCGGCTGATCCTCCCGCGGCGATCGCCCGGAGGTCGGCTCAGCTACGGGTGACGAGCCGCCGCAGGGTGGCCCCGGTGGCCACGAGGCCGGAGCCGATCGCCCCCACCGCGGCCGCGCCGAACCCGGTGAACGGGAGCTGGCCTCCGGGGAGGTCGGACGCGCCG
>JACDAP010000349.1 GCA_013695395.1 Solirubrobacterales bacterium | reverse complement strand
GTTCGCCGCCCGCTGCCCGTCCAGCCGCAGCGGCGCCCCGGCGCAAGGGGCTCGATCCCGTGCGCCGCGTGCTCGCCGGGTACCTGATCGCGGCCGTCGTCGTCGGGGTGCTCACCCTGCTGGGCATCGCGCTGCTCGGGGGCTCGCTCGGGCCGTTCGTCGTGCTGGCCGCGGTGGTCGTCGTCGCGGGGCTCATCAGCCGGGCGGCGACGGCGCGGCTGGCCGGGGCGTCGCTCACCGACGAGGACCGGGTGGTGCAGACGATGGCGGGCGGGATGCTCGTGATCTGCGTCGTCCTGTCGCTGTCGAGTGCGGTGCTCGCGCTGATCGTCTGACACAGTGTCATGGCGCGTAGCCGCTCACCGGTCGGGTAGGAGTAACAGATGGTCAATGACGTCTCGCAGGATGTCCTCCGCCGTCTGGCGGCCCACCGCAACGGAGCCGTGCTCTCGCTCTTCCTGGACCTGGATCCCTCCAAGGTCCCGACGGCACCGGCCCGGCAGTCCGCCGTCGACGCGATGCTGCACGAGGCCCGCCGCGCGGTTGACGGTGGCAAGCTCGAGCACGACGAGCAGGCCCGGATGCGGGCCGCGCTGCAGGAGATCGAGGGCCGCCTCGAGCCTGCGGCCATCCCGGTGGAGGGTGCCCGAGCGCTCGCGATCTTCGCGCCGGGGCCGAACGACACGGTCGAGGTGCTGCGGCTGCCGACGCCGATCGACGGCCAGGTCGTGCTCGACGTCTCCGCGCACGTCGAACCGCTCCTGCACCTGGCCGACCGCGCCCGCTGGTGCGTGGCACTGGTCGACCGCAGCCACGCGAGCTTCCACCTCGGCAACGAGGACGCGATGCCCCTCAGCGGCACCCTCGACGACGACGTCCGCGGCCAGCACCGACAGGGCGGCTGGAGCTCCCCGCGCTACGAGCGCTCGATCGAGCAGGACGTCCTGGTCCACTTCGATCACGTGGCCGACGCGCTGGCCCGCCAGCTGCGAGACGGGAGCTACGAGCACCTGGTCCTCGCCGGGCAGCAGACGCTCCGCTCGGAGCTCGAGGGCAAGCTCGAGCACGACGTGCGTGCGCGGCTTGAGGGCTGGGTCGACCTGGACCTCTCAGGTACGAGCGCCGAGGCGGTCCGCGCCGCCGCGGCACCGGTGATCGCGCAGTGGCGGGCGCGCTGCGAGCAGGATGTCCTCGCCCGCCTCACGCAGGGCGTCGGAACGCCGGGCGGCCACGGCGTCGCCGGCCTGCGCTCGACCCTCGCCGCGCTCTCGGACCGCCGGGTGGCCACGCTCGTGGTCGGCAAGGCGCTCACCTCGCCCGGTTCCCGCTGCCCGGCTTGCGGGCTGCTGGGGCTCCACCTGGCCGAGTGTCCGGCCGACGGCGCTGAGATGGAGCAGCTCGACTCGATCATCGAGGCCGCCGTGGGGCTCGCCTACGAGCAGTCGGCGGAGGTGGTGCTGCCGGGCCCGGCGCCCGAGCTCGAGGCGGTCGAGGGCATCGGGGCGATCACCCGCTTCTAAGCCTGCGCCCGACCTGGTGAGAGCGGATGAGCGCCCGAATGGTGGGCGTCGATCCGCGCTCACCGCTCGGGCGATGCGTCGCCGGACCGCAGCGTTCCTATCGTGGGCCGGGTGTCCACGGCCGCCCTCGACGTCTCCGCGCTCCGGCGGCGGTTGGCCGAGCTCACGCTGCGCGACGAGCACCGGCTCGGCGGCCGGCTCCAGCGGCTGCGCTCGATCGACGACCCCGACCGCCGGGGGGAGGAGCTCGCCGGGCTCCTCGGCGAGCTCGAGAAGGCCGACGCCCGGGTGGCGGCACGGCGCGCGTCGCTCCCGGAGCTCACCTACCCGCAGGAGCTGCCGGTCGTCGCTCGCCGGGACGAGCTGCTCGCGACCATCCGCGACCACCAGGTCGTCGTCGTGGCGGGGGAGACCGGCTCGGGCAAGACGACCCAGCTGCCGAAGCTCTGCCTCGAGCTGGGCCGCGGGATCCGCGGCACGATCGCCCACACCCAGCCGCGGCGCCTGGCCGCTCGAACGGTCGCCGAGCGGATCGCGGAGGAGCTCGCGGTGCCGCTCGGCGGAGCGGTCGGGTACTCCGTTCGCTTCACCCAGCGCTCCACGGCCGACACGCTGCTGAAGCTGATGACCGACGGCCTGCTGCTCGCCGAGATCCAGCACGACCGGCTGCTGCGCCGCTACGACACGATCATCATCGACGAGGCCCACGAGCGCAGCCTCAACATCGACTTCCTGCTCGGCTACCTGCGTGAGCTGCTGCCCCGGCGGCCCGACCTGAAGCTCCTGATCACGAGCGCCACGATCGACCCCGGGCGCTTCTCGGAGCACTTCGGCGGCGCGCCCGTGGTCGAGGTGAGCGGGCGGACCTATCCGGTGGAGATCCGCTGGACCCAGCCGCCGGCAGAGGACGAGGCCGCGCCCGAGGAGGTCGAGCTGCTCGCCGACGCGGTCGAGGAGCTGCTCGCCGAGGGCCGCGGCGACGTGCTCGTGTTCCTGAGCGGCGAGCGGGAGATCCGCGACGCGGCGGAGACGCTCACCGGCCGGCTGGGCCCGCGCGTGGAGGTGCTCCCGCTCTACTCACGGCTGAGCGTGGCCGAGCAGCAGAAGGCGTTCCGGCCTCATGCGAACCCGCGCGTCGTCCTCGCCACCAACGTCGCCGAGACCTCCGTGACCGTGCCCGGCATCCGTTCGGTGGTCGACGCCGGGACCGCCCGGATCTCGCGGTACTCGGCGCGCCTGAAGGTCCAGCGGCTGCCGATCGAGGCCGTCTCCCAGGCCAGCGCCGACCAGCGCGCCGGCCGCTGCGGGCGGGAGGGCCCGGGGGTCTGCATCCGCCTCTACGACGAGGAGGACTTCGCGCAGCGCCCGCGGTACACCGACCCGGAGGTCCAGCGCACGAACCTCGCGTCGGTGATCTTGCAGATGGCCTCGCTCGGCCTGGGGGAGGTGGAGGCCTTCGGCTTCCTCGACCCGCCCGACGCTCGCCAGATCCGCGACGGGGTGAACCTGCTCCACGAGCTCGGCGCCATCGACCCGGAGGTGAGCGACCCGCGCAAGCGCCTCACCGCGACCGGGCGTCGGCTCGCCCGCCTGCCGGTCGACCCGCGTCTCGGCCGCATGGTGCTCGCCGCCGACGAGCTCGCCTGCGCGGAGGAGCTCTGCGTGCTCGCCGCCGCGCTCTCCCTCCAGGACGTCCGCGAGCGCCCCGCCGACCTGCAGGCCCAGGCCGACCAGAGCCACGCCCGCTTCAAGGTCGAGGGCTCCGACTTCCTCGGGGTGCTCGAGCTCTGGGCCTACCTGGAGGGCCTGCAGGTCGAGCTCTCCGGCAACCAGTTCCGCAAGCGCTGCAAGGCCGAGTTCCTCCACCACCGCCGCATCCGTGAGTGGCAGGACCTCACCGCGCAGCTGCGGACGGCCGCGGAGGGCGTCGGCGTGACGATCAATCAGAGCCCGGCCGAGCCGCAGGTCGTCCACCGCGCGGTCCTCGCCGGGTTGCTCTCCCACCTCGGGCGCAGCACCCCTCGGGGCCGGGAGTACGAGGGCGCGCGCGGCTCCCGCTTCGTCGTGTTCCCCGGCTCGGTCCTCTCGCGGGGGCAGGCGAAGTGGGTGATGGCGGCCGAGCTCGTGGAGACCTCGCGGCTCTTCGCCCGCACCGTCGCGGAGGTCAAACCCCAGTGGATCGAGCCGCTCGCCGGGCACCTCGTGAAGCGGACCTACTCCGAGCCGCGCTGGGAGAGTGGCCGCGCCTCCGTCGTGGCCACCGAGCGCGTGACGCTTTACGGGCTACCGGTCGTCGAGGGCCGGACGGTCGCCTACGGGCGGGTCGATCCGGCGCTCTCCCGCGCGCTCTTCCTGCGCCGTGCGCTCGTGGAGGACGACTGGGAGAGCCCGCACGACTTCGTGGCCGAGAACCGCCGGCGCCTCGCGGAGGTCGAGGCGCTCGAGCAGCGCACCCGGCGGCGTGACCTGCTCGTGCCCGACGACGTGCGCCTCGACTTCTTCGATGCGCGGGTCCCCACCGACGTCGCCGGTGGCCACGACTTCGACCGCTGGTGGCGCGAGGCCCGCCGGGGGGACCCCGGGCTGCTCACCTATCCGCGGGAGCTCCTGCTGCGGGGTGGCCCCGAGGTCGACCCGAAGGCCCGGCCGGCGGTCTGGAAGCAGGGCGATGTGCGGATGGCCCTCAGCTACCGCTTCGAGCCGGGCACGCCGGAGGACGGCGTCACCGCGCACGTCCCGCTGGCCGCGCTGGGCCGCCTCGAGCCCCGCGGCTTCGACTGGCTCGTGCCCGCCTTCCGCCACGAGCTGCTGACCGCGCTGATCCGCGGGCTGCCGAAGGAGCTGCGCAAGCCGCTCGTCCCCGTGCCGGATCTCGTCGAGGAGATCCTGGCGTCGGTCAAGCCGCGGAGCGCGCCGCTGCTGGAGGTGCTGGGCCGCGAGCTCGAGGCCCGGCGCGGGGTGCGGGTCCCGCCGGAGGCGTGGCGCCCGGGCGAGCTCCCCGAGCACCTGCGGATGCGCTTCTCGGTGGAGGACGACGCAGGGCGGGTGGTCGCGTTCGGGGAGGATCTCGACGCCCTCCGTGAGCAGGTGCGCCCCGCACTCCAGGCGACGCTGAGCGCGGCGGCGCCGGACCTCGAACGCACCGGCGAGACCACCTGGGTGTTCGCGACGCTCCCGGAGGCGGTCGACCTGCCCGGCACCGGCGGCGCGGCGCAGGCCTTCCCGGCCCTCGTCGACGAAGGGGAGACCGTCGGCGTCCGGCTGCTCGACACGCCCGCCGCCCAGGCCGACGC